>NZ_JBITDA010000031.1:0-86095 GCF_044453765.1 Streptomyces sp. NPDC051636
CAAGGGTCGGCCGTAGGCCGATCGCCGAAGGCGACGCGGAGTGGAGCGAAGCGGAACGCAGCGCCCTTGACGCGGGCCGCGGAAGCACGACACTGACAAGAAGCGGGCGGCCTACCTGGGCCTGCTGCTCGCCCTCGGCGAAGGCCTCCGCTAGTCCGCCTTCTTCTGCGCCTTGCTCCGCTTGTCCTCGGTCTTCACCGCGTCGTTGACCTTCTTGGCCAGGTCGTCGTCCAGCTTCTTGAACTCGCGCACGACCGTGTCGGACATGTCGGCCAGCGCGTCCAGTTGCTGGGTGATGTCCTCGCGGCCGTCCTCCCAGTTGGACTCGAAGTCGTCGAGGGCGTCGTTGACCTTGCCGTCGCCGATGTCGTCCTTGTAGCTCTCGAAGAGCTTCTTGGTGTGGTTGAGGCGGGTCTTGATGGAGCGCAGCCGGCGGCCGTAGTCCTCCAGTTCGGTCAGCGGGAGTGAGAGATCGCTCTTACCCTTGCCCACGGCGTCCGTCCCCCTGTCTCGTAGTCTGGCCGCACCGTACATCAGCACGGTGCGGGAACCATTGAACGACGGATCGACAGAACGGGGACCCACGGCCATGGCCCGCTACATGGAAGCACTCACCATCGAGCGCGGCGGTTTCCGGATCAAGGTGCCGGAGTCCTGGTGGGAGTTCGACGTGCGCCCGGAGTCGCGGGACGACTCGATCCGCCGCATGGTGAACGAGCGGCTCGAACAGCACCCGGAACTGTCCCCGTACCGCGACACCTACACCACCTTCCTCCAGAAGGCCGCGGCCGACGCCTGGAAGTCCGGTGCGCTGTACTGCGGTTGCATGGCGGAGAGTTTCGGCGGCGACACGCCGATCACGGGTTCGGTGACCGTCTCCCTGGTCGGCGGCCGTACGCGCTCAGGCGAACCCCTCTCCAACGACCCCGCCGCCATCGCCTCCCAACTCGCCGTGAAGGAGGCGAAGAAGGAGGGCGACTCCTGGCGGAAGGTGACGACCGTCGACATCCCCGGAGTCGGCCCCGCGGCCCGCACCCACGGCATCGAGGACATCGCGGTGCCCGGCGACAGCCTCAACCGCACCATCCGCGCTGTGCTGATGCAGACGTACATCCCCGTCCCCGGCCAGGAGGGCAAGGTGGCCCTGGTCGCCGGCAGCAGCCAGGTCCTGGACCTCGCCGACTCCTTCTTCGACATTTTCGATGCGATCACGTCGACGTTCCGGTTCGCCGACTGAGTCCCCGCCGACCTTCGCGTCGAACACTCGCCCTGCTTCTTCCGCGCCTCGGGCGCGATCACGGACTCGTGAGCACCTTGAGCACGCCGGTTGTGCGAAGAAGTCCGACCGACGACGCCGTAGATCTTTGGCTGCTCGAAGAGCCGGCCCGGGACGAGTGTGGCCGCGTCGATCTGCCGGACGTCGTGGGCGCCCGGCGCGCTGCGCCCCAGCGGTGGCAACTGACGACGTGGGCATCTCCGGCACGGGGCCGGCTGCACCCCGCCGCCACGGCACAGTCCGCCCACCGGTTTGACCTACATCACCTTCGGGGTATTCTCTCCGGCCCGATTGGCCAGCCCCCCGCCCCATATGGCAGACTGTCCGAGTTGCTCGGTCGAGTGTTGATGCTGCGCGCCTCCCGCCGGGAGGACTGGAAGCGAGTCCCACAGTACTCGTCGTCCTAACTGCCTGATGGCAGCACTGGGGCGGACGTACGGGAATCTTCCGGGAAGCGTGGGCGCGGCACCGGCCAGGCACCCGGTGGGCCTTTGCCCCCGGCTTGCGGTTCCGGAAGGGCCGTGTGCATTCCCCGCAGGGATGTTCGAACATGGGGCATCTGTGTCAGCGGGAGCGCGACACGCCCGACCGCGTGGGTCGGAGAAGACGTTGGGACACCGGGTTCCAGAGCTGTAGAGAGACAGGACTACTGAGTAGCCATGGCGGGACAGAAGATCCGCATCCGGCTCAAGGCCTACGACCACGAGGTCATCGACTCCTCGGCGAAGAAGATCGTCGAGACGGTGACGCGTACTGGTGCGTCGGTCGCGGGCCCGGTGCCGCTGCCCACTGAGAAGAACGTGTACTGCGTCATCAAGTCGCCGCACAAGTACAAGGACTCGCGCGAGCACTTCGAGATGCGCACGCACAAGCGCCTGATCGACATTCTCGACCCGACCCCCAAGACCGTTGACTCTCTGATGCGACTCGACCTCCCGGCCGGCGTCGACATCGAGATCAAGCTCTGAGGCCGGTGATCTGAAAGATGGCTAAGCAGATCAAGGGCATCCTGGGCGAGAAGCTCGGCATGACGCAGGTGTGGGACGAGAACAACCGCGTTGTTCCGGTCACTGTCGTCAAGGCCGGCCCCAACGTCGTCACCCAGGTCCGTACGAACGACGTCGACGGCTACGAGTCCGTCCAGATCGCGTTCGGCGAGATCGACCCGCGCAAGGTGAACAAGCCCCTCAAGGGCCACTTCGCGAAGGCCGACGTCACCCCCCGTCGCCACCTCGTCGAGATCCGCACCGCGGACGCCTCCGAGTACACGCTCGGCCAGGAGATCACCGCTGAGGTGTTCGAGGCCGGCGTCAAGGTCGACGTGACCGGCAAGAGCAAGGGCAAGGGCTTCGCCGGTGTCATGAAGCGTCACAACTTCAAGGGCCTCGGCGCCGGACACGGCACCCAGCGCAAGCACCGCTCCCCCGGTTCCATCGGTGGCTGCGCCACCCCGGGCCGCGTGTTCAAGGGCCTCCGCATGGCGGGTCGCATGGGCAACGAGCGGGTCACCACCCAGAACCTGACCGTCCACGCCGTTGACGCGGAGAAGGGTCTGCTGCTCATCAAGGGCGCGGTTCCCGGTCCGAACGGCGGCCTCGTCCTGGTCCGCACCGCGGCCAAGGGGGCCTGAGGTAACCGATGAGCACTGTTGACATCCTTTCGCCGGCTGGCGACAAGGCCGGTTCCGTCGAGCTCCCCGCGGAGATCTTCGACGCCAAGGTCAGCGTTCCGCTGATCCACCAGGTCGTCGTCGCGCAGCTGGCCGCTGCCCGCCAGGGCACCCACAAGACCAAGACGCGTGGCGAGGTCCGCGGCGGTGGCAAGAAGCCGTACCGCCAGAAGGGCACCGGTCGCGCCCGCCAGGGTTCGACCCGCGCGCCGCAGTTCGCCGGCGGTGGCGTCGTCCACGGCCCGCAGCCGCGCGACTACTCGCAGCGCACCCCGAAGAAGATGAAGGCCGCCGCCCTGCGCGGTGCCCTCACCGACCGGGCGCGTCACAACCGCATCCACGTCGTCTCCGGCGTGGTCGAGGGCGAGAACCCGTCCACGAAGGCCGCCAAGAGCCTGTTCGGCAAGATCTCGGAGCGCAAGAACCTGCTCCTGGTCGTCGAGCGCGCCGACGAGGCCGCGTGGCTGTCCGCCCGCAACCTGCCCCAGGTCCACATCCTGGAGCCGGGCCAGCTGAACACGTACGACGTTCTCGTCTCGGACGACGTGGTCTTCACCCAGGCCGCTTTCGAGTCCTTCGTCGCCGGCCCGAACAAGGCCAACGACACCGAAGGGAGCGAGGCCTGATGGCTATCCGTCACCCCGCCATTGCCTCGAAGGCCGCCAAGGCCGCCAAGGCCGCGCGCGTCGCCAAGGCGAAGCGTCACGCCACCGAGGGCAAGAACACCGTCGAGACCCCGCTGAGCAAGTCGTACACGGACCCCCGTGACGTCCTGCTGAAGCCGGTCGTCTCCGAGAAGAGCTACGCGCTCCTCGACGAGAACAAGTACACGTTCATCGTCGACCCGAACGCCAACAAGACCCAGATCAAGCAGGCCGTCCAGGCGGTCTTCTCGGTCAAGGTCACCGGGGTCAACACGATCAACCGCCAGGGCAAGCGCAAGCGCACGAAGACCGGCTTCGGTCAGCGCGCCGGCAGCAAGCGCGCGATCGTGACCCTCGCCGAGGGCGACCGTATCGACATCTTCGGCGGTCCGACCGCGTAAGCGGGTCGGATCGTCCGATATCGGACGAGGACTGAGAAATGGGAATCCGCAAGTACAAGCCGACTACGCCGGGCCGTCGTGGCGCCAGCGTCGCCGACTTCGTCGAGGTCACGCGGTCCACGCCGGAGAAGTCGCTGGTCCGCCCGCTGCACAGCAAGGGCGGCCGTAACAACGCCGGTCGTGTGACCGTTCGCCACCAGGGTGGCGGACACAAGCGCGCCTACCGAGTGATCGACTTCCGTCGTCACGACAAGGACGGCGTGCCGGCGAAGGTCGCGCACATCGAGTACGACCCCAACCGCACCGCGCGCATCGCGCTGCTGCACTACGCCGACGGCGAGAAGCGCTACATCCTCGCCCCGCGCAACCTGCAGCAGGGTGACCGCGTCGAGAACGGTCCCGGGGCCGACATCAAGCCGGGCAACAACCTGGCCATCCGCAACATCCCGGTCGGTACCACGATCCACGCGATCGAGCTCCGTCCCGGTGGCGGTGCCAAGTTCGCCCGCTCCGCCGGTGCCTCCGTGCAGCTGCTCGCGAAGGAGGGCGCCTACGCCCACCTGCGCATGCCGTCCGGAGAGATCCGCCTGGTCGACGTGCGCTGCCGCGCCACCGTCGGCGAGGTCGGCAACGCCGAGCAGAGCAACATCAACTGGGGCAAGGCGGGCCGCAAGCGGTGGCTGGGCGTTCGCCCGACCGTCCGTGGTGTGGTCATGAACCCGGTCGACCACCCGCACGGTGGTGGTGAGGGCCGGACCTCCGGTGGTCGCCACCCCGTGTCCCCGTGGGGCAAGAAGGAAGGCCGTACTCGTTCGCCCAAGAAGGCGTCGAACAAGTACATCGTCCGCCGCCGCAAGACGAACAAGAAGCGCTAAGGACGGGTTGAGATGCCTCGTAGCTTGAAGAAGGGACCCTTCGTCGACGACCACCTGATCAAGAAGGTGGACGCTCAGAACGAAGCCGGTACCAAGAACGTCATCAAGACCTGGTCCCGCCGCTCGATGATCATCCCGGCGATGCTCGGCCACACGATCGCGGTGCACAACGGCAAGACCCACATTCCGGTGTTTGTCACCGAGTCGATGGTCGGCCACAAGCTCGGCGAGTTCTCGCCGACGCGCACCTTCCGGGGTCACGTCAAGGACGACCGGAAGTCGAAGCGCCGCTAGTAGCGGGGTGGAATGACCATGACAGACACTGGAAGGACAACCATGGAAGCCAGGGCCCAGGCGCGGTACATCCGCGTCACGCCCATGAAGGCCCGCCGCGTGGTGGACCTTATCCGTGGCATGGACGCCACGGAGGCTCAGGCGGTCCTGCGTTTCGCCCCGCAGGCCGCGAGCGTGCCGGTCGGCAAGGTGCTGGACAGCGCCATCGCCAACGCCGCGCACAACTACGACCACACCGATGTCGACAGCCTCTTCGTCTCCGAGGCCTACGTCGATGAGGGCCCGACCCTGAAGCGGTTCCGTCCGCGTGCCCAGGGCCGTGCCTACCGGATCCGCAAGCGGACCAGCCACATCACCGTGGTCGTCAGCAGCAAGGAAGGAACCCGGTAATGGGCCAGAAGGTAAACCCGCATGGGTTCCGGCTCGGTGTCACGACCGACTTCAAGTCGCGTTGGTACGCCGACAAGCTGTACAAGGACTACGTCAAGGAAGACGTCGCCATCCGTCGGATGATGACGTCCGGCATGGAGCGCGCCGGCATCTCCAAGGTCGAGATCGAGCGCACCCGTGACCGTGTGCGTGTGGACATCCACACCGCGCGTCCGGGCATCGTCATCGGCCGCCGTGGCGCCGAGGCCGACCGCATCCGCGGCGACCTCGAGAAGCTCACGGGCAAGCAGGTCCAGCTGAACATCCTCGAGGTCAAGAACCCCGAGACCGACGCTCAGCTGGTGGCCCAGGCCGTCGCCGAGCAGCTCTCCTCCCGCGTCTCCTTCCGCCGGGCCATGCGCAAGAGCATGCAGTCCGCCATGAAGGCCGGCGCCAAGGGCATCAAGATCCAGTGCGGTGGCCGCCTCGGCGGCGCCGAGATGTCCCGCTCGGAGTTCTACCGCGAGGGCCGCGTGCCCCTGCACACGCTCCGCGCGAACGTGGACTACGGCTTCTTCGAGGCCAAGACGACCTTCGGCCGCATCGGTGTGAAGGTCTGGATCTACAAGGGCGACGTCAAGAACATCGCCGAGGTCCGCGCCGAGAACGCTGCCGCCCGTGCGGGTAACCGCCCGGCCCGCGGTGGCGCCGACCGCCCGGCCCGTGGTGGCCGCGGTGGCGAGCGGCGCGGTCGCAAGCCGCAGCAGGCTGCCGGTGCCGAGGCCCCCAAGGCCGAGGCTCCCGCGTCCGCTCCGGCTGAGAGCACCGGAACGGAGGCCTGACCGACATGCTGATCCCCCGTAGGGTCAAGCACCGCAAGCAGCACCACCCGAAGCGCCGTGGTCAGGCCAAGGGCGGTACGACGGTTGCGTTCGGCGAGTACGGCATTCAGGCCCTCACGCCGGCGTACGTGACCAACCGCCAGATCGAGGCGGCTCGTATCGCGATGACCCGCCACATCAAGCGTGGCGGCAAGGTCTGGATCAACATCTACCCGGACCGCCCGCTGACCAAGAAGCCCGCCGAGACCCGCATGGGTTCCGGTAAGGGTTCGCCGGAGTGGTGGATCGCGAACGTTCACCCGGGTCGGGTGATGTTCGAGCTGTCCTACCCGAACGAGAAGATCGCCCGTGAGGCGCTGACCCGTGCGGCCCACAAGCTGCCGATGAAGTGCCGGATCGTCAAGCGCGAGGCAGGTGAAGCGTGATGTCGGCCGGTACCAAGGCGTCCGAGCTGCGCGAGCTGGGCAACGAGGAGCTTCTGAACAAGCTCCGCGAGGCCAAGGAAGAGCTGTTCAACCTCCGCTTCCAGGCGGCGACCGGTCAGCTCGAGAACCACGGTCGGCTCAAGGCCGTCCGGAAGGACATCGCGCGGATCTACACCCTGATGCGCGAGCGTGAGCTGGGCATCGAAACGGTGGAGAACGCATGAGCGAGAGCAACGTGACTGAGAACAAGGAAGCGCGCGGCTTCCGCAAGACCCGTGAGGGTCTTGTCGTCAGCGACAAGATGGACAAGACCGTCGTCGTCGCCGTCGAGGACCGTGTCAAGCACGCGCTGTACGGCAAGGTCATCCGCCGTACGAACAAGCTCAAGGCGCACGACGAGCAGAACGCCGCGGGTGTCGGCGACCGCGTCCTCCTCATGGAGACCCGGCCGCTGTCCGCGACAAAGCGCTGGCGCGTCGTCGAGATCCTCGAGAAGGCCAAGTAATTTCCTGCGGGGCTAATCCCGCAGGTCAGTTCCGCCAGGCTCGGCAGGGGTCCTCACCCGAGGCCCCTGCCGGGAACCGGCAGACGATCAGGAGATAGACGTGATCCAGCAGGAGTCGCGACTGCGTGTCGCCGACAACACTGGTGCGAAGGAGATCCTTTGCATCCGTGTGCTCGGTGGCTCCGGTCGCCGCTACGCGGGCATCGGTGACGTCATCGTCGCCACCGTCAAGGACGCGATCCCCGGTGGCAACGTGAAGAAGGGTGACGTCGTCAAGGCGGTCATCGTTCGCACCGTCAAGGAGCGCCGCCGTCCGGACGGCTCGTACATCCGCTTCGACGAGAACGCCGCCGTCATTCTGAAGAACGACGGTGACCCTCGCGGCACCCGCATCTTCGGCCCGGTCGGGCGTGAGCTGCGCGAGAAGAAGTTCATGAAGATCATCTCGCTGGCTCCGGAGGTGCTGTAAGCATGAAGATCAAGAAGGGCGACCTGGTACAGGTCATCACCGGCAAGGACAAGGGCAAGCAGGGCAAGGTCATCGCGGCCTACCCCCGCGAGGACCGTGTCCTGGTCGAGGGTGTCAACCGGGTCAAGAAGCACACCAAGGCCGGTCCGACCGCTCGCGGTTCCCAGGCCGGCGGCATCGTGACCACCGAGGCCCCGATCCACGTGTCCAACGTTCAGCTGGTCGTGGAGAAGGACGGCAACAAGGTCGTCACGCGTGTCGGCTACCGCTTCGACGAAGAGGGCAACAAGATCCGCGTTGCCAAGCGGACGGGTGAGGACATCTGATGGCTACCACCACCACTCCGCGTCTGAAGCAGAAGTACCGCGAGGAGATCGCGGGCAAGCTGCGTGACGAGTTCAAGTACGAGAACGTCATGCAGATCCCCGGTCTCGTCAAGATCGTGGTCAACATGGGTGTGGGCGACGCCGCCCGCGACTCCAAGCTGATCGAGGGCGCCATCCGCGACCTCACCACGATCACCGGTCAGAAGCCGGCCGTCACCAAGGCCCGCAAGTCCATCGCGCAGTTCAAGCTGCGTGAGGGCCAGCCGATCGGTGCCCACGTCACGCTCCGTGGCGACCGCATGTGGGAGTTCCTGGACCGCACCCTGTCGCTCGCGCTGCCGCGCATCCGCGACTTCCGCGGCCTGTCTCCCAAGCAGTTCGACGGCCGTGGCAACTACACCTTCGGTCTCACGGAGCAGGTCATGTTCCACGAGATCGACCAGGACAAGATCGACCGCGTCCGGGGTATGGACATCACCGTGGTCACCACGGCGACCAACGACGCTGAGGGCCGCGCGCTCCTTCGTCACCTCGGCTTCCCCTTCAAGGAGGCGTGAGCGAGATGGCGAAGAAGGCTCTGATCGCGAAGGCTGCTCGCAAGCCCAAGTTCGGCGTGCGTGGCTACACGCGCTGCCAGCGCTGCGGCCGTCCCCACTCCGTGTACCGCAAGTTCGGCCTGTGCCGCGTGTGCCTTCGTGAGATGGCTCACCGTGGCGAGCTGCCGGGCGTGACCAAGAGCTCCTGGTAATCCCCGAAATAGGGGATTCCTGAAGCTCTCGGTAAGCAACTGGGGCGGCAGGACGCCCACCTCGCATGCCTTAGGCTTGTGGGGTTGGGCGTCTGTCGCCGCCCTTACGACTTACTACGCCGTAGGTCCACCGCGCCGCACCCGTCCCGTCTCGGATCGGGGAGAGGGATGGCGCACCAGGAAACCCCGGCGAGAGAGGCCGAAGGCCAATTCATGACCATGACTGATCCGATCGCAGACATGCTTACGCGTCTGCGGAACGCGAACTCGGCATACCACGACACCGTGTCGATGCCGCACTCGAAGATCAAGTCTCACATCGCGGAGATCCTCCAGCAGGAGGGCTTCATCACGGGCTGGAAGGTCGAGGACGCCGAGGTCGGCAAGAACCTCGTCCTGGAGCTGAAGTTCGGCCCCAACCGTGAGCGCTCCATCGCGGGCATCAAGCGGATCTCCAAGCCCGGTCTCCGGGTGTACGCGAAGTCCACCAACCTGCCGAAGGTGCTCGGCGGCCTCGGCGTGGCGATCATCTCCACGTCGCACGGTCTCCTCACCGACAAGCAGGCCGGCAAGAAGGGCGTGGGTGGGGAAGTCCTCGCCTACGTCTGGTAGCGGAAGGGAACGGAGGAAACAGCTATGTCGCGCATCGGCAAGCTCCCCATCGCGGTTCCCGCCGGCGTGGACGTCACCATCGACGGCCGTACGGTCAAGGTCAAGGGCCCCAAGGGCGAACTGACCCACACCGTCGTGGCGCCGATCGAGATCGTCAAGGGTGAGGACGGCGTTCTGAACGTCACCCGCCCCAACGACGAGCGTCAGAACAAGGCCCTGCACGGCCTGTCCCGCACGCTGGTGGCGAACATGATCACCGGCGTGACCCAGGGTTACGTGAAGAAGCTCGAGATCAGCGGTGTCGGTTACCGCGTGCAGGCCAAGGGTTCGAACCTCGAGTTCGCGCTCGGCTACAGCCACCCGATCACCGTCGAGGCGCCCGAGGGCATCACCTTCAAGGTGGAGACCCCGACCCGTTTCTCGGTCGAGGGCATCGACAAGCAGAAGGTCGGCGAGGTTGCGGCCAACATCCGCAAGCTGCGCAAGCCCGACCCGTACAAGGCCAAGGGCGTCAAGTACGAGGGCGAAGTCATCCGCCGCAAGGTCGGAAAGGCGGGTAAGTAAGCCATGGCATACGGGCAGAAGATCCTCAAGGGCGACGCCTACAAGCGTGCTGCTATCAAGCGTCGTCACATCCGGATCCGCAAGAAGGTCTCGGGTACCGCCGAGCGCCCCCGTCTGGTCGTGACCCGCTCCAACCGCCACATCGTGGCGCAGGTGATCGACGACCTCAAGGGCCACACCCTGGCGTCGGCGTCCACCCTGGACAGCTCGATCCGCGGTGGCGAGGGCGACAAGTCCGCGCAGGCCAAGCAGGTCGGCGCCCTGGTCGCCGAGCGTGCCAAGGCCGCCGGTGTCGAGGCCGTCGTGTTCGACCGTGGTGGTAACCAGTACGCCGGGCGCATCGCCGCCCTGGCGGACGCCGCCCGCGAGGCCGGACTCAAGTTCTGAGTCGGTTCCGTAGCTAGCGGAGACAGAGAGAGGTAATTCCAATGGCTGGACCCCAGCGCCGCGGTGGCGGTGCCGGTGGCGGCGAGCGGCGGGACCGGAAGGGCCGTGACGGCGGCGCAGCTGCCGCCGAGAAGACCGCGTACGTTGAGCGCGTTGTCGCGATCAACCGCGTCGCCAAGGTTGTGAAGGGTGGTCGTCGCTTCAGCTTCACCGCGCTGGTCGTGGTGGGCGACGGTGACGGCACCGTGGGTGTCGGATACGGCAAGGCCAAGGAGGTGCCGGCCGCCATCGCCAAGGGCGTTGAGGAGGCCAAGAAGCACTTCTTCAAGGTCCCCCGGATCCAGGGCACCATCCCCCACCCCATCCAGGGTGAGAAGGCTGCCGGCGTCGTGCTGCTCAAGCCCGCGTCCCCGGGTACCGGTGTGATCGCCGGTGGTCCGGTGCGTGCCGTGCTCGAGTGCGCCGGTATCCACGACGTGCTGTCGAAGTCGCTCGGCTCCGACAACGCGATCAACATCGTGCACGCGACCGTGGAGGCCCTGAAGGGTCTGCAGCGTCCCGAGGAGATCGCGGCCCGCCGTGGTCTGCCGCTCGAGGACGTCGCTCCCGCGGCCCTGCTGCGTGCGCGTGCCGGGGCGGGTGCGTAATCATGGCGCAGCTCAAGATCACGCAGGTCAAGTCCTACATCGGCAGCAAGCAGAACCACCGTGACACCCTGCGGTCGCTTGGTCTCAAGGGGATCAACACCGTGGTCGTCAAGGAGGACCGCCCCGAGTTCCGCGGCATGGTGCACACCGTCCGCCACCTCGTGACGGTCGAGGAGGTCGACTGATCATGGCGGAGAACAACCCGCTCAAGATCCACAACCTCCGTCCCGCCCCGGGCGCCAAGACCGCCAAGACCCGTGTCGGTCGTGGTGAGGCGTCGAAGGGTAAGACGGCCGGTCGTGGTACCAAGGGCACGAAGGCCCGCTACCAGGTTCCGGAGCGCTTCGAGGGTGGGCAGATGCCCCTCCACATGCGTCTTCCGAAGCTGAAGGGCTTCAAGAACCCGTTCAAGACCGAGTACCAGGTCGTGAACCTCGACAAGCTGGCCGCGCTCTACCCCGAGGGCGGCGAGGTCACCGTCGAGGGTCTGGTGGCCAAGGGTGCCGTTCGCAAGAACAGCCTCGTCAAGGTCCTCGGCCAGGGCGAGATTTCCGTGGCGCTGCAGGTGACGGTCGACGCCGTCTCCGGCTCCGCCAAGGAGAAGATCACCGCCGCCGGCGGTACGGTCACCGAGCTCGTCTGATCGATTCAGGCGCCTCGATGACGTGAGCGATCCCGACCGGGGATACCCCACAAAAGGGGTATCCCCGGTCGGTCGTTCCAGAGGGGGCGGGCTCGCCGGTAAGGTGGCCTGTACTGTCCACTTTCACTGGGTGCTCACATGGGGCACTCTGAACGGCAGTTGACCGTTACGTATTTGTCGAACCTCAGACCGTCACCCTTGACGCAGTTGCGCGGGGGTCGCAGGAGGCACCGTGCTCACCGCGTTCGCCCGGGCGTTCAAGACGCCCGACCTGCGCAAGAAGCTGCTCTTCACGCTCGGCATCATCGTGGTGTACCGGGTCGGTACCCACGTACCGATCCCGGGCATCGACTACAAGAACGTCCAGACTTGTATCGACGTGGCCAAGGGCAACCAGGGTCTGTTCGGTCTGGTCAACATGTTCAGCGGCGGAGCGCTGCTGCAGGTCACCATCTTCGCGCTCGGCATCATGCCGTACATCACGGCGAGCATCATCCTGCAGCTGCTGACCGTCGTCATCCCGCGCCTGGAGGCCCTCAAGAAGGAGGGTCAGGCCGGTACGGCGAAGATCACCCAGTACACCCGCTACCTGACGGTGGCGCTCGCCATCCTGCAGGGCACCGGTCTGGTGGCCACGGCCCGCAGCGGCACGCTGTTCTCGGGTTGCCCGGTAGCGGGTCAGATCGTCCCGGACCAGTCGATCTTCACCACGATCACGATGGTCATCTGCATGACCGCCGGTACGTGCGTCGTCATGTGGCTCGGTGAGCTCATCACCGACCGCGGCATCGGCAACGGCATGTCGATCCTGATGTTCATCTCGATCGCCGCGACCTTCCCGTCCGCGCTGTGGGCCATCAAGAAGCAGGGCACCCTCGCCGACGGCTGGATCGAGTTCGGCACCGTGATCCTCGTCGGCCTGGTCATGGTCGGCCTGGTGGTCTTCGTCGAGCAGGCCCAGCGCCGCATCCCGGTGCAGTATGCGAAGCGGATGATCGGCCGCCGGTCCTACGGCGGAACGTCCACGTACATCCCGCTGAAGGTGAACCAGGCCGGTGTGATTCCTGTCATCTTCGCCTCGTCGCTGCTCTACATTCCGGCGCTGGTCGCGCAGTTCTCGAACTCCGACTCGGGCTGGAAACGGTGGATTACCCAGAATCTGACCAAGGGCGACCACCCGATTTACATCACTTCGTACTTCTTGCTCATCGTTTTCTTCGCGTTCTTCTACGTGGCGATCTCCTTCAACCCCGAGGAAGTCGCCGACAACATGAAGAAGTATGGTGGCTTCATCCCGGGCATCCGGGCTGGCCGACCGACCGCTGAGTACCTGAGCTACGTACTCAACCGGATCACCTGGCCGGGTTCGCTGTATCTGGGACTGATCGCTCTCGTACCGACAATGGCGTTGGTCGGGTTCAACGCGTCGAACAACTTCCCGTTCGGCGGGACCAGCATCCTGATCATCGTGGGTGTCGGTCTCGAGACGGTGAAGCAGATCGAGAGCCAGCTCCAGCAGCGCAATTACGAAGGGTTCCTCCGCTGATGCGAATCGTCCTCGTCGGGCCGCCGGGTGCCGGTAAGGGAACGCAAGCCGTTCGTCTTGCCGAGAAGCTGCGCATCCCGCACATCTCCACGGGCGACCTGTTCCGAGCCAACATCAGCCAGCAGACGGAGCTCGGGAAACTCGCGAAGTCCTACATGGACGCCGGCAACCTCGTCCCGGACGAGGTCACCATCGCCATGGCCAAGGACCGCATGGAGCAGCCGGACGCCGAGAACGGCTTCCTGCTGGACGGGTTCCCGCGCAACGTCTCGCAGGCCGAGGCGCTGGACGAGCTGCTCAAGACCGAGGGCATCAAGCTGGATGCGGTACTCGACCTCGAGGTGCCCGAGGAAGAGGTCGTGAAGCGGATCGCCGGCCGGCGGATCTGCCGCAAGGACTCCTCCCACGTCTTCCACGTGACGTACAGCCCGCCGAAGCGGGAGGGTGTCTGCGACGTCTGCGGCGGTGAGCTCTACCAGCGCGACGACGACTCCGAGGAGACCGTCCGCAAGCGGCTCGAGGTCTACCACACGCAGACCGAGCCGATCATCGACTACTACAAGGCGCAGGGCCTGGTCGTGACGATCTCGTCCCTGGGCCCGGTGGACGAGGTCACGAAGCGGGCGCTCGAGGCGCTGAAGCGCGAGGACGGCGACAAGTAGTCCTTACGTCCGTTGCCAGCCGCGGTTCCTTCCCAGGGGCCGCGGCTGCGCTGTGGGGGGCGGGTGCAGGCCCCCGTATCGTTGAAAGCGTCCGTCGTCACCGGTCCAGAAAGGCCCTCGTCCCCATGGTGCAGATCAAGACCCCCGAGCAGATCGCCAAGATGCGTGCGGCGGGGCTGGTCGTCGCCGCGATCCACGCGGCCACCCGGGAGGCCGCGGTGCCCGGGGCGACCACCAAGGACCTGGACGAGGTCGCCCGCAAGGTGCTGGCCGAGCACAACGCCAAGCCGAACTTCCTCGGCTACGGCGGCTTCCCGGCGACGATCTGCACGTCCGTGAACGAGGTCGTCGTGCACGGCATCCCCTCCGACGAGGTCGTCCTCAAGGACGGGGACATCATCTCCATCGACTGCGGCGCGATCATCGACGGCTGGCACGGTGACGCGGCCTACACCGCCTTCGTCGGCTCCGGTCACGCCCCGGAGCTGATCGAGTTGTCCCGGGTGACCGAAGAGTCCATGTGGGCCGGCATCGCCGCGATGAAGCAGGGCAACCGGCTCGTCGACGTCTCCCGCGCGATCGAGACGTACATCCGCCGCCAGCCCAAGCCCGGCGGCGGCAAGTACGGGATCATCGAGGACTACGGCGGCCACGGCATCGGCACCGAGATGCACATGGACCCGCACCTGCTGAACTACGTCGACCGCCGCCGCGGCAAGGGCCCCAAGCTGGTCCCGGGCTTCTGCCTGGCCATCGAGCCGATGGTCTCCCTGGGCACGCCGAAGACAGAGGTCCTCTCGGACGACTGGACGGTCATCACCACGGACGGCACCTGGTCCTCCCACTGGGAACACTCCGTCGCCCTGACGGAACAGGGCCCGCTGGTGCTGACGGCCCCGGACGGCGGCAAGGCCAAGCTGGCCGAGTACGGGATCACGGCGGCGCCGGACCCCCTTGCATAAGGGCCGCATGATGATCTCCCGCTTGGGGCAGGCTCTCCCGATTCGTGTTTCCGGGTGCGCTGACGTAGACTGACTCGTCGGCTCTCGTGCATCCGCATGTCCGCATGCGCCCGCAAGGGAAGCAGGAGAGCCGATCAAGGTAGTCGATTCGAAGGGCGAAGCGTGGCCAAGAAGCAAGGTGCCATCGAGATCGAGGGCACTGTCGTCGAGTCTCTTCCGAACGCCATGTTCAAGGTCGAGCTCCAGAACGGCCACCAGGTCCTGGCACACATCAGCGGCAAGATGCGTATGCACTACATCCGCATCCTCCCTGACGACCGGGTCGTGGTGGAGCTGTCTCCGTACGACCTGACGCGTGGCCGGATCGTCTACCGGTACAAGTAGATCTTGCCCGCCGTCCCGGGCCTCCCGGGGTGATTGGCACTGACCCGGAGAACCTCACCCAATGAAGGTCAAGCCGAGCGTCAAGAAGATCTGCGACAAGTGCAGGGTGATCCGCCGTCACGGCCGGGTCATGGTCATCTGCGAGAACCCGCGCCACAAGCAGCGCCAGGGCTGACGCACGACCGAACCTCTGCATCCCGCAGAACTTCGCGCGACGCAAGCTGAATATGTTCATACGCAGGGCCCAGACGGACGAGTGATCCGCCTGACACCCCCGGTTCGGAGGCCGGGGACCCAGTTCGTACCTAGTACGGCGGCTGGGAGCCGGTCCTGTGGAAGACCTCCGAAGATCAACTGGAGCCATTGAATGGCACGCGTTTCCGGTGTTGACATCCCGCGCGACAAGCGCGTGGAGATCGCCCTCACCTACGTGTTCGGCATCGGCCGGACCCTTTCGCAGCAGACGCTGGCAGCTACCGGCGTCGACCCGAACACCCGCGTTCGCGACCTCTCCGAGGAGCAGCTCGTCGCGATCCGCGAGTACGTCGACAACAACATCAAGACCGAGGGTGACCTCCGTCGCGAGATCCAGGCCGACATCCGCCGCAAGGTCGAGATCGGCACGTACCAGGGTCTGCGTCACCGTCGCGGTCTGCCCGTCCGCGGTCAGCGCACCAGCACCAACGCCCGCACTCGCAAGGGCCCGCGTCGCGCCATCGCCGGCAAGAAGAAGCCGGGCAAGAAGTAGTCCGCAGCGGACGCCTGTCCACGGTCTTCGCTGTAGGACCGACCACCTCCCGTAGGAGTTATAGATGCCCCCCAAGGGTCGTCAGGGCGCTGCCAAGAAGGTGCGCCGCAAGGAAAAGAAGAACGTCGCTCACGGCCACGCGCACATCAAGAGCACGTTCAACAACACGATCGTCTCGATCACGGACCCGTCCGGCAACGTGATCTCCTGGGCCTCCGCCGGCCACGTCGGCTTCAAGGGTTCCCGGAAGTCCACGCCGTTCGCCGCGCAGATGGCCGCCGAGTCGGCCGCCCGCCGCGCCCAGGAGCACGGCATGCGCAAGGTCGACGTGTTCGTGAAGGGCCCGGGTTCCGGTCGTGAGACCGCGATCCGCTCCCTGCAGGCCACGGGCCTCGAGGTCGGCTCCATCCAGGACGTCACCCCGACGCCGCACAACGGCTGCCGTCCGCCGAAGCGCCGTCGCGTCTGACGCGTCGCCTTCGAGGCTGCGGTTTCCGGGCGGTACGGCTCTTTCGGGTCGTGCCGCCCGTACCCTTGCAGTACCCGCACTTTTCACGGGTGCGGTTTCCGTCGGACGTCAAATAGCGGGCGTCCACGAAAGAAGGATCTGATCCACACATGCTGATCGCTCAGCGTCCCTCGTTGACCGAAGAGGTCGTCGACGAGTTCCGCTCCCGGTTCGTGATCGAGCCGCTGGAGCCGGGCTTCGGCTACACCCTCGGCAACTCCCTCCGCCGCACCCTCCTGTCGTCGATCCCCGGTGCCGCTGTCACCAGCATCCGCATCGACGGCGTCCTGCACGAGTTCACCACCGTGCCGGGCGTCAAGGAGGACGTCACCGACCTGATCCTCAACATCAAGCAGCTGGTCGTGTCGTCCGAGCACGACGAGCCCGTGGTGATGTACCTGCGCAAGCAGGGCCCGGGTCTGGTCACCGCCGCCGACATCGCGCCGCCGGCCGGTGTCGAGGTGCACAACCCCGACCTCGTCCTCGCCACGCTCAACGGCAAGGGCAAGCTGGAGATGGAGCTGACGGTCGAGCGTGGCCGCGGTTACGTCTCCGCCGTGCAGAACAAGCAGGTGGGTCAGGAGATCGGCCGTATCCCGGTCGACTCGATCTACTCGCCGGTTCTCAAGGTCACGTACAAGGTCGAGGCCACGCGTGTCGAGCAGCGCACCGACTTCGACAAGCTGATCGTCGACGTCGAGACCAAGCAGGCCATGCGTCCCCGTGACGCCATGGCGTCGGCCGGTAAGACCCTGGTCGAGCTGTTCGGTCTGGCCCGCGAGCTCAACATCGACGCCGAGGGCATCGACATGGGCCCGTCCCCGACGGACGCCGCCCTTGCCGCCGATCTGGCGCTGCCGATCGAGGAGCTGGAGCTCACTGTTCGGTCGTACAACTGCCTCAAGCGTGAGGGCATCCACTCCGTGGGTGAGCTCGTCGCCCGCTCCGAGGCCGACCTGCTGGACATCCGCAACTTCGGTGCGAAGTCCATCGACGAGGTCAAGGCGAAGCTGGCCGGCATGGGCCTGGCCCTGAAGGACAGCCCGCCCGGATTCGACCCGACCGCCGCTGCCGACGCCTTCGGCGCCGACGACGACGCGGACGCGGGTTTCGTGGAGACCGAGCAGTACTGATCGGTACCACTTCCGGGGGTCTCGCAGAGGCCCCCGGATCTCCGACGGGCGACCGCCCGCTCGGATACTGACCCCGGTACCTGATACGGCCGGGGCAGACACCTAGGAGAAACACGATGCCGAAGCCCACCAAGGGTGCCCGTCTGGGCGGCAGTGCCGCGCACGAGAAGCTGCTCCTCGCGAACCTCGCGAAGTCGCTGTTCGAGCACGGCCGTATCACCACCACCGAGGCGAAGGCGCGCAAGCTGCGTCCGTACGCCGAGCGTCTGGTCACCAAGGCGAAGAAGGGCGACCTTCACAACCGCCGTCAGGTGCTCCAGGTCATCACGGACAAGAGCGTCGTCCACACGCTCTTCACCGAGATCGGCCCGCGCTACGAGAACCGTCCCGGTGGCTACACCCGCATCACCAAGATCGGTAACCGCCGTGGCGACAACGCGCCCATGGCTGTCATCGAGCTGGTCGAGGCGCTGACGGTGCAGCAGAAGGCCGTGGGTGAGGCCGAGGCCGCCACCAAGCGTGCGGTCAAGGAGGCCGACGAGGCCAAGGCGGAGGAGACCACCGAGGCTCCGGCCGAGGAGGCCGCCGCCGAGGAGTCGAAGGACGCCTGAGGCTCTGCCTGACGTAGGAAGCGGGTTCGCCCTTCGGGGCGGGCCCGCTTTCACGTTTTCTGAAAAGGATCTGCCCTGAGAGGATCCAGGGGTGAGTGACGAAGTACAGCCCGGTTACGTCCGTGTCCGCCTCGACCTGTCCTACGACGGGACCGACTTCTCCGGCTGGGCCAAGCAGGCCGGGGGCCGGCGGACCGTACAGGGCGAGATCGAGGACGCCCTGCGTACGGTCACGCGGTCCAGGGAGACGTACGAGCTGACCGTGGCCGGACGGACGGATGCCGGGGTGCACGCGCGCGGGCAGGTCGCGCATGTCGATCTGCCCAGGGAGGTCTGGGTCGAGCACCACGAGAAGCTGCTCAAGCGCCTTGCCGGGCGGCTGCCCAGGGACGTACGGGTGTGGGCGCTCAGGGAGGCGCCCAGCGGCTTCAACGCCCGCTTCTCCGCCGTCTGGCGCCGCTACGCCTACCGCGTCACCGACAACCCGGGCGGGGTCGACCCGCTGCTGCGGGGCCACGTCCTCTGGCACGACTGGCCGCTGGATGTCGACGTCATGAACGAGGCGGCGCGCGGGCTCCTCGGCGAGCACGACTTCGCCGCGTACTGCAAGAAGCGCGAGGGCGCGACCACCATCCGCACGCTCCAGGAGCTGCGGCTCGAAAAGGGCGACGACGGGATCATCACCGCCACCGTCCGCGCGGACGCCTTCTGCCACAACATGGTCCGCTCGCTCATCGGCGCGCTGCTGTTCGTGGGCGACGGGCACCGCCCGCCCCACTGGCCGCGGAAGGTGCTCGCGGCCGGGGTGCGGGACTCGGCGGTGCATGTCGTACGGCCGCACGGGCTGACGCTGGAGGAGGTCGGTTATCCCGCCGACGAGTTGCTGGCCGCGCGGAACAAAGAGGCGCGGAACAAGCGGTCGTTGCCCGGATCGCCCGGTTGCGAAGCCTGTTAGGCACCCCGCGTTTCGCCGCGGTCAGGCGCCATGTCGGGGTCGAGCACCTGCTCCTGGTGGTGCTGGGCCATGGACAGCGCCCGCGAGGCCTTCCCGCTGTTCGGCTACGCGGTGTCGGCCGAGGACGCGCTGCGCGGGGCGATATCGTCCTGCACCTGACCGAGTGGCCGCAGTTCCGCGCGATCGATCCGGAGCGGGCCGCGGCGCTGGTGAACCGGCCGAGGATCGTGGACGGCCGAGGGGTACTCGACGCGGACCGCTGGACGGCGGCGGGCCGGCGGTTCCGGGCGCCGGGCAGACCCGCGCCCCGAGGGGAGTGAGCATGACGGGATCTTGGAGCGACGTACTTGTCACCGTGGTGATGCCGACGTACAACGAGGCCGCGAACCTGCCGCGGATGGCCGAAGCGGTCCTCGGTCTGCCGCTGGACGGACTGCATCTGAAGATCGTCGACGACTCCAGTCCCGACGGCACCGGGCGGATCGCCGATGAGCTGGCGGAGAAGTACAACGGGGGCGGGACCGGCCGGTCCCGGATGAGCGTGCTGCACCGTACCGAGAAGGACGGTCTGGGCCGGGCCTACACAGCGGGCATGACCGCAGCGCTGGAGGAGGGCGCCGAGTACGTCGTCCAGATGGACGCCGACGGCAGCCACCCGGTGGAGACGGTGCCGCGCATGCTGGAGGCGGCCGTGACCTCCGGCGCGGGCCTGGTCGTCGGCAGCCGGTACGTCGAGGGCGGCTCGCTGGACGAGGACTGGGGCGCGCACCGGGTCCTGCTGTCCCGGTTCGCCAACCGCTACGCGCGCACGATCCTGGGCACCGACATCCACGACATCACGGCCGGCTTCAACCTGTGGTCGGCCGCCACGCTCCGTGACGTGGACCTCGCCTCCCTGGGCAGCGCGGGCTACAGCTTTCAGGTGGAGCTGAAGTACAAGGCGGTGCGGGCGGGTCACCGCGCCGTCGAGATCCCGATCCGCTTCGGGGAGCGTACGGAAGGTGTCTCGAAGATGACCCTGCGTACGCAGCTGGAGTCGGCGGTGGTGCCGATCCGGCTGCGCCTGAAGCGCCGGTAGCGGGCGCCGCCGGTTACTGGTTCGCCGCCGCGGAAGCCTGTGCCTCGCCCCGGCGGCGGATCTGCCGGAACGTGAACTCGGCCAGGTCGTCGCCGGTTCTGAAGACCTTGGTGTCCTTGGTGCCGACGTCCTTGCCGCTGGTGAAGCCGGCGATCGTGAAGTAGGCGTAGCGGCCGTAGGAGTTGGTCGTGGAGCGGCAGACCGCGGAGTTGCAGAACGGCTTGACTCCCTTGCCGGCCAGCGACTTCACGATGCTCTTCTTGTCGGCCTGGCCCTTGGCCTTGGTGGCCTTGGCCTCGGTGTCGAAGACGGCGACGCCGACGGTGACGGCGACACCGTCCTTGACGTAACTGACCCGCAGCAGCCGCGTACAGCCGTTGGCGGTGAGCACCTTGGGGAGTGTGCCGTCGGCGGCCGAGGCGCAGTTCGTGGTGTCGGCGGTGGGGCCCTTCTTGTACACCGTCTCGCCCATGGTGAGCTGGGTGCCCGGGAAGAGCGTCTCCGCGCTGAGCGGTGCCGTGTCCTTCTTCGCGCTGGCTATGAAGTCCTT
Source organism: Streptomyces sp. NPDC051636 (assembly GCF_044453765.1). Classification (NCBI taxonomy): domain Bacteria; kingdom Bacillati; phylum Actinomycetota; class Actinomycetes; order Kitasatosporales; family Streptomycetaceae; genus Streptomyces; species Streptomyces sp. NPDC051636. The sequence continues at coordinate 20,834 of NZ_JBITDA010000031.1, forward strand.
CGGGTCCAGCGGCGGCGGGGCGCTGGTGGGCTCGAAGGACGGCGCCGGCGCGGCGGAATTGCTGGGCAGCGAGGCGCTCGCGGGCAGGTCGGACGGCTGGTCCGAGGCGTTGTTGTCCCCGTTCGCCGACACCACGGCCATGGCGACGGCGGCGCCGATGCCCACGGTGGCGAGCACGCCGCCGCCGATGAACAGCACTCTGCGCCGCTTGTTCCGCGTCTCCGAGGCCTCGGCGAGCGCGGCCCAGTCCGGGGTCTGGTCGCCGCTGCCGCTGTTCCAGGGCTGCTGCGAGTTCGGTTTCCAGGGATCCCACTGGGACTGGGGTCCCCCCTGCCCATAGCTCATGGGGCGCATCTTAGACGGGGGGCGGAGGATGCGGTGCGCCTCTACTAGGGCCGATAGGGGACCTTTCCCCGCAAGGTCGGGCACTTCCGTGACGGCCCCGGTGGCGAGGCGGCCTACACTGGACGTACGAACACGGCCGAGCCCAGCGGCAGCGCACCCGTTTTGACCCGGGCGTGGCGCCGCGGGTATCCTGCATGTTCGTTGTGTATTGGCTTGCTCATTCTCACGGGACGGGCCCTTACACCGGTCCACCGGGCCGATGACCAGCGACCCCACGTACGCGGTATGCGTCGCCGCCGTGCGGTCAAGGCTGTCGTGATCGTTTCGGTGACCTTGTCAGGACCATTCACTCGAAGCGAAGGCTACGAACCGTGCGTACGTACAGCCCCAAGCCCGGCGATGTGACGCGCCAGTGGCACGTCATCGACGCTCAGGACGTTGTCCTGGGCCGTCTCGCCTCCACCGCAGCGACCCTTCTCCGGGGCAAGCACAAGCCGATCTACGCGCCGCACGTCGACACCGGTGACTTCGTCATCATCATCAACGCCGACAAGGTGCACCTCTCCGGCAACAAGCGGACCCAGAAGATGGCCTACCGCCACTCCGGCTACCCGGGTGGTCTGCGCTCCGTCCGTTACGACGAGCTGCTGGACAAGAACCCCGAGAAGGCCATCGAGAAGGCCGTCAAGGGCATGCTCCCCAAGAACTCCCTGGGCCGTCAGATGCTCTCGAAGCTGAAGGTCTACAAGGGTGACCAGCACCCGCACGCTGCCCAGCAGCCGGTGCCGTTCGAGATCACCCAGGTCGCGCAGTAAGTCCGGCCACCCCCTAAGACTGAAGAGAATCTGAGGAGAATCGTGGCCGAGACCACTGCCGAGCAGCCGCTCGAAGAGCTTGACATCGACAGCTACACCACCGAGTCCGAGGTCCCCGTCGAGGGTGAGTACACCTCGGAGTCCATGGCCTCCCGCTTCGGCGAGCCCCAGCCGGCCGCCGGCCTGGGCCGCCGCAAGAACGCCATCGCCCGCGTCCGGATCGTGCCGGGCACCGGCAAGTGGAAGATCAACGGTCGCACCCTCGAGGACTACTTCCCGAACAAGGTGCACCAGCAGGAAGTCAACGAGCCCTTCAAGGTGCTCGAGCTCGAGGGCCGTTACGACGTCATCGCCCGCATCGCCGGTGGCGGTGTCTCCGGTCAGGCCGGTGCGCTCCGTCTCGGTGTCGCCCGCGCGCTGAACGAGGCCGACGTCGACAACAACCGCGGCCCGCTGAAGAAGGCCGGCTTCCTCAAGCGCGACGACCGTGCGGTCGAGCGCAAGAAGGCCGGTCTGAAGAAGGCCCGCAAGGCCCCGCAGTACAGCAAGCGCTAGTCACCGCTGCCTGCTCGTACTCCGAACGCCCCGGCGGCACGCCACTGTGCCGCCGGGGCGTTCGTTTATCCCAGTGCAAGGGCGTATAACGACACAAGACGCTCAAAGGCTTGTGTGATCGGATGCCAAGGCCTTCGAAACTGATGCTTCCTCAGGAGGACAAGTGGGACGACTCTTCGGCACGGACGGCGTGCGCGGTGTCGCCAACGCGGATCTGACGGCCGAGATGGCGCTCGGTCTCTCCGTCGCGGCGGCGCACGTGCTGGCCGAGGCGGGCACCTTCGAGGGCCACAGGCCGAAGGCGGTGGTCGGACGGGACCCGCGCGCGTCCGGGGAGTTCCTGGAGGCCGCCGTGGTCGCCGGCCTCGCGAGCGCGGGCGTGGACGTACTGCGGGTCGGCGTGCTGCCGACGCCCGCCGTGGCGTACCTCACCGGCGCGCTCGGCGCCGACCTCGGCGTCATGCTCTCCGCCAGCCACAACGCCATGCCCGACAACGGCATCAAGTTCTTTGCCCGCGGTGGCCACAAGCTCGCCGACGAGCTGGAGGACAGGATCGAGGCCGTGTACGAGGGACACCGGCACGGTGAGCCCTGGGAGCGCCCGACCGGCTCCGGCGTCGGTCGCGTACGGTCGTACGACGAGGGCTTCGACCAGTACGCCGATCACCTGCTGTCAGTCCTCCCGAACCGCCTCGACGGTCTGAAGATCGTCCTGGACGAGGCGCACGGCGCGGCCGCCCGGGTCTCGCCCGAGGTCTTCGCGCGCGCGGGTGCCGAGGTCGTCACCATCGGCGCCGAGCCGGACGGCCTCAACATCAACGCCGGCTGCGGCTCCACCCACCTCGGCGAACTCAAGGCCGCCGTCGTGGAGCACGGCGCCCACCTCGGCATCGCGCACGACGGCGACGCCGACCGCTGCCTCGCCGTGGACCACACCGGCGACGAGGTGGACGGCGACCAGATCCTGGCCGTGCTCGCGCTGGCGATGCGGGAGCGTTCCGCACTGCGCTCCGACACCGTCGTCGCGACCGTGATGTCGAATCTGGGCTTCAAGCTGGCCATGGAGCGCGAGGGCATCCACCTCCTGCAGACCGCCGTCGGCGACCGGTACGTCCTGGAGGAGATGAAGGAGCACGACTACGCCCTCGGCGGCGAGCAGTCCGGCCACGTCATCATCCTCGACCACGCCACCACCGGCGACGGCACGCTGACCGGCCTGCTGCTCGCCGCCCGCGTCGCCCAGACGGGCCGTACGCTGCGGGACCTCGCCTCCGTCATGCAGCGCCTCCCGCAGGTGCTGATCAATGTGCCGGATGTCGACAAGTCGCGGGTGAAGACCTCCGCGGACCTGGCCGCCGCCGTCACCGAGGCCGAGCGGGAGCTGGGGTCGACCGGCCGGGTGCTGCTGAGGCCGTCCGGCACCGAGCCGCTGGTGCGCGTGATGGTCGAGGCCGCCGACATCGACCAGGCCCGCTCGGTCGCCGGCCGGCTCGCGGACGCCGTGAAGTCGGCGCTCGGATAGGGCCTGTCCGGTGGATCACGGCGCAGGGAACCGAGGGTGCCCGATCAGTGCTGGTGAGCGGGCGAATGGGGGTACCCCCCGCGAGCTGGTTCGGGCGTGGGGGAGTCGGCGACCGACGACAACGCCGGTGGGGGCACCGCCCGCTCGACCCAAGCCGAGCGTGCAGGAGGGCGTGCGAAGCCCCGCGTCTGCGGCATGACCCGCCGGACAGGCCCTCAGCCCACCGTACGCGTGCGCTCACGCTGCCTGCTCCAGAACCACTTCTGGGCGAGCAGTGTGAGCGTCCCGGCGAGGATGATGCCGAGCAGGTTCAGCAGCAGCTGCTCCGAGGAACGCCCGGCCTGGGTGGCGTCGCCGTAGATCAGTGCCACGGCCGCGTTGGCGGCGGCCGGCACGGTCGTCACGGAGATGGCGACCCCGACCAGCGCGCCGGACTTGGCGGACGTCAGGGACAGCGTGCCGGCGGCCCCGGCGAGGACGGCCACGACGAACGAGAACCAGTCCGGGGCGTAGATGAACCCGGTGTTGGGCCGTTCGGCCTCCAGCTGCGCCTTGCTGAACAGGCCGACGGCGTCCATGAACAGACTGAACGCCGAGGTCAGCACCATGGCCGCCGCGAACCCGACCAGCAGCGCGACCAGCGAGCGCAGTGCCAGCCGCGGCGCCCGCCGTACCACCGCGGTGCAGATACCGGCCAGCGGCCCGAACTCCGGCCCCACCGCCATCGCGCCCACGATCAGGATCGCGTTGTCGAGCACCACACCGCAGGCCGCGATCATCGTGGCGAGGGTGATGAAGGCGACGTAGGTGACCGACAGCGTCGACTCCTCGTGCGTCGCGTCGGTCAGGTGCTCCCACAGCACCGCGTCCGCGCCCTCGCCCGGCGCGTCCGCCTCGGCCTTGTCGGCCCGCTTGGACAGCGACAGGTCGATGTTCTCCACGGCGATGGAGCCGCTGCTGTCGATGCCCAGCCGCTGCAGCCCGGTCAGGAGCTCGTCACCCGCCTCCCGGGCGACGTCGCACATCACGATGTCCCCGGCCGGGTTGCGGGCGGCGCCCGGGACGACGGCGAGATGCGTGGTGCCGACCGTCTTCTCGATCAGGCGCACCACCTCGTCCGTCTTGTCGGACGGTGTGATCAGACGCAGATGCAGCATGCCCGCAGGGTAGCGGTCACAGTTTCCGCAGCCTCAGCCGCTGCACCTTGTGGTCCGGGCCCTTGCGGAGGATGAGGGTGGCGCGGCCCCGGGTAGGGGCGATGTTCTCCACCAGGTTGGGCTTGTTGATGGTCCGCCACAGCGTCCGCGCGTAGTCGAGTGCCTCCTCCTCGGACACCTGCGTGTACTTGCGGAAGTACGAGGACGGGTTCTGGAAGGCTGTCTCGCGCAGCTTCCGGAAGCGGCTGAGGTACCAGTGCTCGATGTCCTCGCCGCTCGCGTCGACGTACACGCTGAAGTCGAAGTAGTCGGCCAGGCCGACCCGGGTACGGCCGTCCTTGCCCGGCAGGGCGGGCTGGAGGACGTTGAGCCCCTCGACGATCAGGATGTCGGGCCGGCGGACCGTGAGCCGCTGGTCGGCGACGATGTCGTAGATGAGGTGGGAGTAGACGGGAGCCGTCACCTCGTCCTTCCCCGCCTTGATGTCGGCGACGAACCGGGTGAGCGCCCGGCGGTCGTACGACTCGGGGAAACCCTTCCGCGACATCAGCCCGCGGGCCTGAAGCTCCTTGGTGGGCAGCAGGAAGCCGTCCGTCGTCACCAGCTCGACGCGCGGATGCTCGGGCCAGCGGGACAGCAGGGCCTGGAGGAGGCGGGCCACGGTGGACTTGCCGACGGCGACCGAGCCCGCCACCCCTATGACGAACGGGGTGCCGGACTGGGACCCCTTCTCGCCGAGGAACGTGTTCAGCGCCGCCCGGAGCCCGTCGGTGGCGCCGACGTAGAGGTTGAGGAGCCGGGACAGCGGGAGGTAGATGTCCCGCACCTCGTCGAGGTCGATGACATCGCCGAGGCCGCGCAGCTTCTCGACCTCGGCGGCGGTGAGCGGCAGCGGCGTCTTGTCGCGCAGCGCGCTCCACTCGGCGCGGGTGAGGTCGACGTAGGGAGTCGCCTCCGGCCTGTGCCGGTGGGCGCTCCGGGGCATCGGGGAGACCGGAGAGATCACATTCCATTGTTAACGGAGTTTGAACGGGGTGGCGGGTGGGGTCGGTCACGCCCAGCCACGGCTCCAGCGACGCTCTGCCTGAAAGATGTCGTACGACGGTGGGAATGGTGCTGGGAATTTCCGAATTCGGGCACGCGGAGAGCGTTTACGGTGGGCTGTCGCCCGTAGGCTGCCGCCCATGTGCGGAATCGTGGGATACGTGGGGTCGCAGTCGGCACTGGAGGTCGTCATGGCCGGGCTGAAGCGGCTGGAGTACCGGGGGTACGACTCGGCGGGCGTCGCCGTGCCGGCCGATGGCGGCCTGGCCGCCGCGAAGAGGGCCGGGAAGCTGGTCAACCTGGAGAAGGAACTGGTCGACCGGCCGCTCCCGACGGGTTCGACCGGCATCGGTCACACCCGCTGGGCCACGCACGGCGGTCCGACGGACGCCAACGCGCACCCTCATCTCGACAACGCGGGCCGGGTGGCCGTCGTCCACAACGGGATCATCGAGAACTTCGCGGCGCTGCGCGCGGAACTGGCGGAGCGGGGGCATGAGCTCGGGTCGGAGACCGACACCGAGGTGGTCGCCCACCTGCTCGCCGAGGAGTTCTCCTCGTGCGCGGACCTGGCGGAGGCGATGCGGCTGGTGTGCCGGCGCCTTGAGGGGGCGTTCACCCTGGTCGCGGTGCACGCGGACGAGCCGGACGTGGTCGTGGGCGCGCGGCGCAACTCCCCGCTCGTGGTGGGCGTCGGAGAGGGGGAGGCCTTTCTCGCCTCGGACGTCGCCGCGTTCATCGCCCACACGCGGTCGGCGATCGAGCTGGGTCAGGACCAGGTGGTGGAGCTGCGCCGGGACGGCGTGACGGTGACCGGCTTCGACGGCCGTCCCGCGGACGTCCGCTCCTACCACATCGACTGGGACGCGTCGGCCGCGGAAAAGGGTGGCTATGACTACTTCATGCTCAAGGAGATCGCCGAGCAGCCCAAGGCGGTCGCCGACACGCTCCTGGGCCGCATCGACGCGGCCGGCTCACTGAGCCTGGACGAGGTGCGGATCTCCGCCTCCGAACTGCGCGAGGTGGACAAGGTCGTCATCGTCGCGTGCGGTACGGCCTTCCACGCCGGGATGATCGCCAAGTACGCCATCGAGCACTGGACCCGCATCCCGTGCGAGGTGGAGCTGGCCAGCGAGTTCCGCTACCGGGACCCGATCCTGGACGCGCAGACCGTGGTGATCGCCATCTCCCAGTCCGGCGAGACCATGGACACCCTGATGGCCCTCCGCCACGCCCGCGAGCAGGGCTCCAAGGTACTGGCCATCTGCAACACCAACGGCTCGACGATTCCCCGGGAGTCGGACGCGGTGCTGTACACGCATGCCGGGCCGGAGGTCGCGGTGGCGTCGACCAAGGCGTTCCTGACGCAGCTGGTCGCCTGTTATCTGGTCGCGCTGTATCTCGGCCAGGTGCGGGGCACCAAGTGGGGCGACGAGATCGCCGCCGTGATCCGGGACCTGTCGCAGATCTCCGGTGAGGTCGAGCGGGTCCTGCGGACCATGGAGCCGGTACGGGCGCTGGCGCGGTCCCTGGCGTCCAAGGACACGGTGCTGTTCCTCGGGCGGCATGTCGGGTATCCGGTCGCCCTCGAGGGTGCCCTGAAGCTCAAGGAGCTGGCGTACATGCACGCCGAGGGCTTCGCGGCGGGTGAGCTGAAGCACGGGCCGATCGCGCTGATCGAGGAGGACCTGCCGGTGGTGGTCGTCGTGCCGTCACCGCGCGGGCGGTCGGTCCTCCACGACAAGATCGTGTCCAACATCCAGGAGATCCGGGCCAGGGGTGCGCGGACGATCGTGATCGCGGAGGAGGGGGACGAGGCGGTGGTTCCGTACGCGGACCACCTGATCCGGATTCCGGCGACTCCGACGCTGCTGCAGCCGCTCGTTGCCACTGTGCCTCTGCAGGTCTTCGCTTGTGAGCTTGCCACAGCTCGGGGGAACGAGGTGGATCAGCCCCGGAACCTGGCGAAGTCGGTGACGGTGGAGTGAGGGGGAGTTCGCTGCCGCGACGCACTCGTTGCCATCGTCGGGGCCTGAGCGGGACGACTTCCGCCAGTTGTCCACCGGGTGCCTCACAGCTCTCCCGTCAGCCTGTCGGGACGCGAGTCGGCTGCGGTGCGGCGTACCGAGGGGCCGGCTGCCCTGCGTTGGCGGCGGCCGGCCAGAAACGGCAGCCGGGGCAGGCTGGTGTGGTGTGAGCCTGCCGCCGCTTGTGGGGCGGCCCCCACGCCCACCGGCACAACCAACGCCGAGCGCAGCCGACCCGCCCGTCCCCATAGGCTGCCCCGCATGAGCATCATCGGGGTCGGTGTCGACGTAGCCGAGATCGACCGGTTCCGGGCGTCCTTGGACCGCACGCCTGGGCTGGCCGACCGTCTCTTCGTCGCGAGCGAGTTGTTGTTGCCCAGTGGGGAGCGCCGGGGCATCGCCTCCCTTGCCGCGCGCTTCGCGGCGAAGGAGGCCATCGCCAAGGCCCTCGGCGCGCCGCCCGGGCTGCACTGGACGGACGCGGAGGTGTACGTCGAGGACAATGGGCAGCCGCGTCTCCGGGTGAGGGGGACGGTGGCGGCACGGGCGGCTGAACTCGGGGTGCGGTCCTGGCATGTGTCGCTCAGTCACGACGCGGGAATCGCCTCGGCCGTGGTGATCGCGGAAGGGTGACGTTCTTCAGGAGACCGCGTCCGCTGTCGCGCGTACCGCCGGGAGCAGGGCGGCGAGGCGCTCCAGTTGGTCGTGTTGGGAGCGCAGGCCCACGGCGCCCGGGCGGGCCACGATGTGCATTGCCCGAGCTGTGCGCCGAACTCGCCGCCCGCGTCCCGGAGCTGGAGCCGTCCGCCGGGCAGCTCGGTTTCGCCGTGCCGCTCCGGTTGCGGTCCTCCCACGGTGAGCTGCACCTGATGACGACCGTGACGACCTTCGCCACCGCCGTCGATGTGACCCTCTCGGAACTGAAGCTGGAGGCCTTCCTGCCCGCCGACGCGGCGACGGCCGATGCCGTCTCGGCCGCCGCCGGCCTGTGGCCCGCCGTGCCGGGGGCCGGTCAGGCTACCGGGAATCCCGGGACCATGTAGTCGGTCTCGATCCGGTCCTCGCCGTCGAGTACGAGGACGACGAGACGCCGCCCCGCGTGTTCCCGGTGTCCGTCTCCACCGTCTCCCAGCGGAACGTGAGCACGTCCCGCAGGCGTACGGCGCCGGGCCACGGGCGGAAGGTGAACCCGGCCTGCTTCCCGAACCGCTCGTCACCGCGTGCCACACGGGTCTCGACGGCGTCGTGGCCCCGCGCCCCCAGGGCCGTGCGGTCGGAGCCGAGCCCGGCGGCGACCTGCCCGATCTCCAGGGGAGGGTGAAGGACGAGGGAACCGTCCTCGGCCCGGAGCCGCTCGATGGCGGCGCGGCGCGCGGTGGCGTCCGGCTCGTTCCCACCGGGCGGGGCAACGGCCGGCGAGTTCCTGCGGTCGGTCCAGTTGCTGCCGGGGCGTGGCCCGGGTGTGACCCCGGCCCTGTTCGGGGCAGACTCGACCGCATGCGTACCGCGTACAGCGTAGAAACGGTCAGGACAGCCGAGCGCGAGCTCATGGCGCGGCTCCCGGACGGCGCCCTCATGCAGCGTGCCGCCGCCGGACTCGCCGCCGCCTGTGCGGACTTGCTCGGGCGGGTGTACGGGCGCCGGGTCGTGCTCCTCGTCGGCAGCGGGGACAACGGCGGGGACGCGCTGTATGCCGGCGCCCGCCTGGCCCGGCGCGGCGCCGGGGTCGCCGCCGTCCTGCTGGCCCCCGACCGCGCTCACCCCGGCGGTCTCGCGGCCCTGCGTCGCGCGGGCGGTACCGTCACCCGTCCCGGCGGCGTAGCCGGGGATCTCATCGACCGGGCCGATCTCGTCGTCGACGGCATCGTCGGGATCGGGGGGAAGGGCGGCCTGCGCCCCGACGCCGCGTCGCTCGCGGAGCGGGCGGCTGCCTCCCGTGCCGCCGTCGTCGCCGTGGACCTGCCGAGCGGGGTCGAGGCCGACACCGGTGAGGTGCGCGGCGCCGCGATCCGCGCCGACCTCACCGTCACCTTCGGCACGCACAAGCCGGGGCTGCTCATCGACCCCGCCCGCGCGTACGCCGGCACGGTCCGCCTCGTCGACATCGGCCTCGACCTGCCCGCCCAGCCCGATGTCCAAGCGCTTCAACACGCCGACGTGGCCGGGCTGCTGCCCCTGCCCGCCGCCGAGAGCGACAAGTACCGGCGGGGTGTCGTCGGCATCGCGGCCGGCTCCGCGCGCTACCCGGGCGCCGCCGTCCTCGCGGTGTCGGGCGCGCTGCGGGGCGGGGCCGGAGCCGTGCGCTACGTCGGGCCCGCCGGGCACGCCGTCATCGCGCGCTTCCCCGAGACCCTCGTCTCGGACCAGGGGCCGCACAAGGCGGGGCGGGTGCAGGCGTGGGTGGTCGGGCCCGGTGCCGGGGACGACGCGGCCACCGTCGCCGAGGTGCTGGAGACGGACGTGCCGGTGCTGATCGACGCGGACGGGCTGCGGCTCGCCGACCGGGACGCCGTGCGCGCCCGTACCGCGCCCACCCTGATGACTCCGCACGCCGGAGAAGCCGCCGCGCTGCTCGGCGTGGCGCGCGAGGAGGTCGAAGGGGCACGCCTGGAGTCCGTACGGAAGTTGGCGCTTCTGTACGGGGCGACCGTGCTGCTGAAGGGGTCGACCACGCTGGTCGCGGACGCGGGCGGCGTGGCCGTACGGGTGAACGCCACGGGTACGCCCTGGCTGGCCACGGCCGGGAGCGGGGATGTGCTGTCGGGCCTGGCGGGGTCGCTGCTGGCGGCCGGGCTCCCGGCGTTGGACGCGGGGAGCGTGGCGGCGTATCTGCACGGCCTGGCCGGGCGGTACGCGGCGGACGGGGCGCCGGTGGGGGCGCATGACGTGGCGGCGGCGATTCCGGAGGCCTGGCGGGACGTACGGCACTGAAACGCCGGCACCGGAGTCCACCCCTCGGGTGACCTCCCCGCGCGGCTGCCCCGATTCGCACCGGGCCCGGGTTTGGCTGATCGTGTGATCAGCAGACGTATGGCCGGCGGACGTAGACGCATCGCTCACCGCGGTATGACGCGCAGGCCGCGGGGCGTGTTGAAGAAGGGCGGCCGGGTATTCGTGTGGGGCCGCGGGCCCGGTTCGTAGGCCGTGCGAAGGGCCTGCGCCCAGGGGCTGTCGGGGGCCTCTGAGACACTGGGGGCGCGATGACTGAAAGACCACCTGTGCCGACCGCGCCCCTGCGCGCCCGCGCCGAGATCGACCTGGCCGCCCTGCGGGCCAACGTGCGGGCCCTGCGCGCCCGCGCGCCCGAGGCGGCCCTGATGGCCGTGGTGAAGTCCGACGGGTACGGCCACGGGGCGGTGCCGTGCGCCCGCGCGGCCGTCGAGGCGGGGGCGAGCTGGCTCGGCACCGCCACGCCCGAGGAGGCCCTCGCGCTGCGCGCGGCCGGGCTGCCGGGGCGGATCCTGTGCTGGCTGTGGACGCCGGGCGGGCCGTGGCGGGAGGCGATCGAGGCCGACCTCGACGTGTCGGTCAGCGCGATGTGGGCCCTGCGGGAGGTCGTTGAGGCCGCCCGGCAGGCCGGCCGGCCCGCGCGCGTGCAGCTCAAGGCCGACACCGGGCTCGGGCGAGGCGGCTGCCAGCCCGGGCCGGACTGGGCCGAACTCGTCGCTCAGGCGCTGCGCGCCGAACGCGAGGGGCTGGTGCGGATCACCGGTCTGTGGTCGCACTTCGCCTGCGCCGACGAGCCGGGGCATCCCTCGATCGACGCCCAGCTCGTCCGCTTCCGGGAGATGCTGGCGTACGCGGAGGAGCGGGGCGTGCGCCCCGAGGTGCGGCACATCGCCAACTCCCCGGCCACGCTCACCCTGCCGGAGACCCACTTCGACCTCGTCCGGACGGGGATCGCCCTGTACGGGGTGTCGCCGAGCGTGGAGATCGGCCACCCGGCCGACTTCGGCCTGCGCCCGGTGATGACGCTCTCGGCGTCGCTGGCGCTGGTGAAGCACGTGCCGGGCGGCCACGGGGTCAGTTACGGGCATCACTACGTCACCCCGGGCGAGACGACCCTCGGCCTGGTGCCGGTCGGCTACGCGGACGGCATCCCCCGGCACGCCTCCGGCAGCGGCCCTGTCCTGGTCGGCGGCAAGTGGCGTACGGTCGCCGGGCGGGTCGCGATGGACCAGTTCGTCGTCGACCTCGGGGGAGACGAGCTCGAGCCGGGCGCGGAAGCCGTGCTGTTCGGGCCCGGCGACCGGGGCGAGCCCACCGCCGAGGACTGGGCGCAGGCCTCCGGCACGATCGCGTACGAAATCGTCACGCGGATCGGAACGCGCGTTCCTCGCGTCTATGTGAACGGGGAACAGGTCCGGCAGGACGGGTAACCCGCACGGAGGACCCGGCCGCGACGCGGCCCGGTGGCACCTGTGACGGCAGCAGCATTCTGATGAGGAGCGGTACGTGAGCGAGAGCAGTGCGGAGGTCGTCGCGGACGTGGCGGACGTCGCCGCCGCGGCCGTCGCCGCATCCGCCGCCGGGGCGGCCGGAGGCTGGCGCAGGGCGACCGGCCTCGCCGGTGCCGCGATAGGCGTGCTGGCCGCGGGCGCGGCCGCCGGCGTCGCCATCGAGCGGATGACCGTGGGCCGGGGGATGCGCAGGAAGGCCCGGCTGGCGCTGGACTCGGCGGGACCGTACGGGGCGCTGCGCGGCACCCCGGGCAAGGCGTACGCCGACGACGGCACCGAGCTGTACTACGAGGTCGACGACGTCGAGCCCGACGCCGGCGGCCCGAACCTCTCCCCGCGCCGCCGCCGTCTCTTCGGCCGCAAGGCGCCCGCCCCGGTCACCGTCGTCTTCAGCCACGGCTACTGCCTCAGCCAGGACTCCTGGCACTTCCAGCGGGCCGCCCTGCGCGGGGTCGTGCGGACGGTGCACTGGGACCAGCGCAGCCACGGGCGGTCCGGGCGGGGTGTGGGCCAGGTGCAGGACGGGGTGCCCCTCACCATCGACCAGCTCGGCCGCGACCTGAAGGCCGTGATCGACGCGGCCGCGCCCGACGGGCCGATCGTGCTGGTCGGCCACTCCATGGGCGGGATGACGGTGATGGCCCTGGCCGCCCAGTACCCGGAGCTGATCCGGGACCGGGTGGTCGCCACCGCCTTCGTCGGTACGTCCTCGGGGCGGCTCGGCGAGGTCAACTTCGGGCTGCCCGTCGCCGGCGTCAACGCGGTGCGCCGGGTCCTCCCCGGAGTACTGAAGGCGCTCGGGCAGCAGGCGGCGCTGGTGGAGAAGGGGCGGCGGGCCACCGCGGACCTGTTCGCCGGGATCATCAAGCGGTACTCGTTCGCCGGCCGGGACGTGGACCCGGCGGTCGCGCGCTTCGCGGAGCGGATGATCGAGTCCACGCCGATCGACGTGGTCGCCGAGTTCTACCCGGCCTTCACCGACCACGACAAGACCGAGGCCCTCGCCCTCTTCCGGGACATGCCGGTGCTCGTGCTGGCCGGGGTCCAGGACCTCGTCACGCCCAGCGAGCACAGCGAGGCCATCGCCGACCTGCTGCCCGAGGCGGAACTGGTCCTCGTACCGGACGCCGGGCACCTGGTCGTCCTGGAACACCCGGAGGTGGTCACCGACCGCCTCGCCGACCTGCTCACCCGCGCGGGTGCCGTGCCCGCAGGGGCTACCGTAAGTGGCTATGGAAGCACCAGCAGCACCGCACAACCCCGCTGAGACGCAGCTGACCGTCACCTCCCCGGAGCAGATGCGCGAGCTGGGCCGCCGCCTGGCCAAGCTGCTGCGCGCGGGCGACCTGGTGATGCTCACCGGGGAGCTCGGCGCGGGCAAGACGACGCTCGCCCGCGGACTGGGCGAGGGGCTCGGCGTGCGCGGCGCGGTCACCTCGCCGACCTTTGTGATCGCCCGCGTCCACCCGTCGCTGGGCGACGGCCCGCCGCTCGTCCACGTCGACGCCTACCGGCTGTCCGGCGGGCTGGACGAGATGGAGGACCTCGACCTGGACGTCTCGCTGCCCGACTCGGTGATCGTCGTGGAGTGGGGCGAGGGCAAGGTCGAGGAGCTGACCGAGGACCGGTTGCAGGTCGTCATCCACCGGGCCGTCGGGGACACCACGGACGAGGTGCGGCACGTGACGCTGACCGGGGTGGGGGAGCGGTGGGCGGCCGTGGATCTGGAGGCGCTGGCGGCCTGAGGGGCGCCGGTCCTTTCCGACAAGCCGTCGGCAACATGTTGCGCCGGACCTGGCAGCCGTGATGACATGGTATCCACTCCGTAGTTAGGTCTGCCTAACTACGCCCGCCCCCGCACTTCAGGAGGCGCCCATGTCCGCTTCTCAGCCCACGGTGCCGCCGCGGCCGCCCGTGTCCACCGGGGTGTCCATGCGTGACCTGCTGGCGTCGTGCGCGGCGGCGGAGGCGATCTCCCGGCCGCCTCGCGAGCCGGAGCCGAGCACGCCGGCGCGGACATCCCGGGGCGCGCGTCCGCAGGCCGCCTGAGGCAGGCGCTACCGGATCACGATGACCGGTACCCCGATCGTCGCGAACCTCCACATGGCGTCCCCGTCCGCCCGCGTCTCCCGGATGCCGCCCGTCCGCACCGTCGGGTCGGGCGTCGTGACCGTGCTCGTGTTCAGTGCGGCGCTGAAGCCGATGGCGACCCCGTCCACGCTGGTGAAGCGCACGACGTGCTCGATGGGGGTGCCGTCGGTGCCGGTGACCGCGTTCGAGCGGGACGTGACGACGTACGCGCCCGGGAGCGGGTCGACGCTGCCGGGTCGCACCGTGAAGGTGCGCAGTACCCGGTTGTGCCCGCTGACCAGCCAGACCCGGTCGTCGTCCACCGAGTACACGACCCGTTCACCCGATCCGGAGGTGCTGGGCAGCGCGGCGGGATTCCTCCTGTCCCGCGGTGCCTTGGCCGTGAGTGACGCGTTCGCCCGGGGCTTGCCGCCGAGGCCGGCGGGGACGGTGGCCTGGGCCTGGTAGGCGAGGAAGCCGACCGCCGCGACGGCCGCCGCGGTGAGCCCGGCCACGATCGACGAGCTGGTCCCTGCCACGTGTGCCCACCTCTGTCTCGCGTCATTTGTCGTACTTCGTACAGACGGTAGCAGTCGGTGATCGTCCCCCCGGGACGGCCGCCACGCACGCGCGGGAGCCGTAGGCTGTTCGCGTGCTCTTGCTCGCTCTGGATACCGCCACCCCCGCCGTCACCGTCGCGCTGCACGACGGTACGGCCGTCATCGCCTCCTCGAGCCAGGTGGACGCGCGCCGGCACGGCGAGCTGCTGCTGCCGGCCGTCGACCGTGTGCTCGCCGAGGCCGGGCTGAAGCTCGACGCCGTCACCGGGATCGCCGTCGGCATCGGGCCCGGCCCCTACACCGGGCTGCGCGTCGGGCTGATGACCGCCGACACCTTCGGGCTCGCGCTCGGCGTGCCCGTACACGGCCTGTGCACGCTCGACGCTCTCGCCTACGCGGCCGACATCGAGAAAGGCCCCTTCGTCGTGGCGACCGACGCCCGCCGCAAGGAGGTCTACTGGGCGACGTACGCCGACTCCCGCACCCGGCTGACCGACCCCGCCGTCGACCGGCCCGCCGACATCGCCGAGCGGGTGGCCGGGCTGCCGGCCGTCGGCGCGGGCGCGCTGCTCTACCCCGACACCTTCCCGCAGGCGCACGAACCCGAGCACGTCTCCGCCGCCGCCCTCGCCTCGCTGGCCGCCGAGAAGCTGGCCGCGGGCGAGGAACTCCCGGCGCCCCGGCCGCTGTACCTGCGCCGCCCCGACGCCCAGGTCCCCAAGAACTACAAGGTGGTCACCCCCAAGTGACCGAACCCGCAACCCCCCGACTGCGCGAGATGCGCTGGTGGGACATCGACTCCGTGCTGGAGCTGGAGAAGGACCTCTTTCCCGAGGACGCATGGTCGCGGGGCATGTTCTGGTCGGAGCTGGCCCACTCCCGGGGCCCCGAGGCGACCCGGCGGTACGTCGTGGCCGAGGAGGGCGGCCGGGTCGTCGGGTACGCGGGCCTGGCCGCGCAGGGAGAGCTGGCCGACGTCCAGACCATCGCGGTCGCCCGCGACCACCAGGGCACCGGGCTGGGCGGCCGGCTGCTGGCCGAGCTGCTGCGCGCGGCTACCGCCTTCGAGTGCGCCGAGGTCATGCTGGAGTGCAGGGTGGACAACGTCCGCGCCCAGAAGCTGTACGAGCGCTTCGGCTTCGAACCCATCGGCTTCAGACGCGGCTACTACCAGCCGGGCAACGTGGACGCCCTGGTCATGCGCCTGACCACGCAATCCGACAGCGGCTCCGCCGCGGGTTCCACCTCCGAACAAGGAACAGAGAGCAATGGCTGACGAACCCCTGGTCCTGGGGATCGAGACCTCCTGCGACGAGACCGGCGTCGGCGTCGTCCGCGGCACCACGCTGCTGGCGGACGCCATCGCCTCCAGCGTCGACGAGCACGCCCGCTTCGGCGGGGTGGTGCCCGAGGTCGCCTCCCGGGCCCACCTGGAGGCGATGGTGCCCACCATCGACCGCGCGCTGAAGGAGGCGGGCGTCTCCGCGAGGGACCTGGACGGCATCGCGGTGACGGCGGGTCCCGGGCTCGCGGGCGCCCTGCTGGTCGGCGTCTCGGCGGCGAAGGCGTACGCCTACGCCCTCGGCAAGCCCCTCTACGGGGTGAACCACCTCGCCTCCCACATCTGCGTGGACCAGCTGGAGCACGGCCCGCTGCCGGAGCCGACGATGGCGCTGCTGGTGTCCGGCGGCCACTCCTCCCTGCTGCTGTCCTCGGACATCACCGCGGACGTACGCCCGATGGGCGCGACCATCGACGACGCGGCCGGCGAGGCCTTCGACAAGATCGCCCGCGTGCTGAACCTGGGCTTCCCGGGCGGCCCGGTCATCGACCGGTACGCGAAGGAGGGCGACCCGGAGGCCATCGCCTTCCCGCGCGGCCTGACCGGCCCGCGCGACCCGGCGTACGACTTCTCCTTCTCCGGCCTCAAGACGGCCGTGGCCCGCTGGATCGAGGCCCGGCGGGCGGCCGGCGAGGAGGTTCCGGTGCGGGACGTCGCCGCCTCCTTCCAGGAGGCCGTGGTGGACGTGCTGACCCGCAAGGCCGTACGGGCCTGCAAGGACGAGGGCGTCGACCACCTGATGATCGGCGGCGGCGTGGCCGCCAACTCCCGGCTGCGCGCCCTCGCCCAGGACCGCTGCGAGGCGGCCGGCATCCGGCTGCGCGTCCCGCGCCCCAAACTGTGCACGGACAACGGCGCGATGGTGGCCGCGCTGGGCGCCGAGATGGTGGCGCGGGGGCGTTCCGCGTCCAGCTGGGACCTGTCGGCGGACTCCTCCCTGCCGGTGACGGACCCGCACGTCCCCGGGCACGACCACGTCCACGAGGTCAGCAAGGAGAACCTGTACCCGTGACGGTCGCCCTGATGTGGGAGGCCCGGGCGGCGGCGGGCCGTGGCGAGGAACTGCTGGCCTGGGCCCGGGCGCAGGAGCTGCCGCGCCGGCCCCTGCGCCGGGAGACCTTCCGGGCCCCGCAGGACCGCGTCCTCGTCATCACGTGGTGGGACGCGGGGTACGACGCCGAGCTGCCCGAGCTCCCGGAGCCGGACGGCGAGCTGGTCACGCGGGCGGTGCACAGGTGGCGGTTCGAATCGGTGGGTGAGCAGGCCTGAGGTGCGTCGGGTTCCGCCCTCCACAACTATCACTTGCTCCCCAGCGTCCGCGGCGACCTGCTCGCGCCGCCTGGGCCGTACGACACAGGCGCGCGCGGAGTTCGAACGGGCGGCGGGGCCGGCGCGGAACGAGCGGGAGCGGGAGTTGCTGTCGCGGCGGGCGAGGGAAGTGGCTGAGGCGCAGCCGGAATCCGGGCCTACGTGATCGTCGCCGACTTCGCGAGCAGGTGTCACCCCGAGGGATGGCCGATCAGCATCGTCGGCGCGCCCGCGACCCGAGTGAGGAACACCGTGGCCGAGTTGGGTCCCTGAGGCCTGACCTTCCTCCGCAACTCCTCCGGTTCCACCGCCGACCCCCGCTTCTTCACCGTCAGGATGCCGACCTCGCGCTCCCTCAGCAGGGCCTTCAACCGCTTGACGTTGAAGGGGAGCTGATCGGTGATCTCGTAGGCGGAGGCGTAGGCGGTCGCCCGCAGCTCGTCCGCCGTGACGTACGCGATGGTCGCGTCCAGCAGCCCGCCGTTGACCTCCTCCGCGACCTCGGCCACCAGATGCGCCCGGATGACGGCGCCGTCGGGCTCGTACAAGTACCGCCCCACGGGCCGGACTCCGGGATCCGGCAGCCCGCGCGAGAGAAGTGACCGCGGCCCTGGCAGCAGGGTGGCCCGCACCGCCCCCGGCTGCCCGGTCCCGAACCACAGCACCGCCTCCTTCACGTCCCCGCCGTCGGAGATCCACTCCGCCTCGGCCCGCGCGGGAACCGCCTCGTGCGGAATGCCGGGCGCGATCTTCAGGGCGGCCACGCGGGAGGCGGAGGCCACCTCCACCGCCCAGGACAGGGGCGGAGAGTACGCCTCGGGGTCGAAGATCCGCCCGCGGCCGCCCCGCCGGGCGGGGTCGACGAACACCGCGTCGTACCCGGCGGTCTCCACCTCCGTGACATCCGCTTCCCGCACCTCGATGAGCCCCGCCAGCCCCAGCGCCTCCGCGTTCGCCCGGGCCACCGCCGCCGTCAGCGGGTCGCGGTCCACGGCGAGCACGCGGATGCCGGCGCGGGCCAGCGCGATCGCGTCGCCGCCGATGCCGCAGCACAGGTCGGCGACGGAGGTCACCCCGAGGTCCTTGAGCCGGCCGGCCCGGTAGGTCGCCACGCTGGTCCGGGTCGACTGCTCGACCCCGTGGGGCGTGAAGAACATCCGCTCCGCGTCCTCGGCCCCGAACTTCGCCGTCGCCCGCTGCCGCAGCAGGGCCTGGCCGAGGGCGGCCGAGACCAGGTCGGCGGGGTGGTCGCGGCGCAGACGGGTGGCGACGGCGAGTTCGTCGGCCGGGGCCGTGCCGCGCACCTCGTCGAGGAGGGCGCGGCCCTCGGGGGTGAGCAGGGAGCGGAAGGGGAGCAGGTCGTTCACCGGGTCATTGTGGGCCAGTCGGTGGATGGTGCGCCTCCGGCGGCGGTGTCACGCCCGGTCCGGGGCCGGGGCTCTGCGAAGATCCGGCACCATGCGAGTAGTAGTACAAAATGACAAAAGTAAGGACAAATGCAGAGTGTGGTGGAGGAGAGCCGCAGTCCGGGGCGGGCTGGCCGCGCTCGCCGTGGGCGCCGTCGTCTCCGGCTGTACGGTGCCGGGCGCGGAGCCGGAGGTCCGGCCGGCCCCTGGCCAGCAGCGCCTCCAGGGGCCCGCCGAGGCCCTGGACTCCTACGCCTCCCGGCTGCGTGCCTCCCGCGCCGCCCTGGCCGCCGCCGCCGAACGCTGGGGCCTGGACCGGGTGCCCCTGACACCCCCGCCGCCCCCGGCCCGCAAGCCGAGGATCACCGCCCGCGACGGTTTCGAGGTCGACGGCCAGGAGGAACTGGACCTGCCCCCGGTCTTCACCACCATCCCCACCAAGCAGAAGGTCGTCTTCCTCACCATCGACGACGGCGCCGAGAAGGACCCGGCGTTCCTGCGCATGATGAGCGACCTGAAGATCCCCTATACCGCGTTCCTCAGCAACTACCTGGTCGAGGACGACTACGGCTACTTCCGGAAGATGCAGGCCAGGGGCATCACCCTCAACAACCACACCCTCACCCACCCCTATCTGCCGGGCCTGTCCTACGAGGAGCAGAAGGACGAGATCTGCGGCATGCAGCGGATCATGCGCAAGCAGTTCGGCAAGCGCCCGGCCGTCTTCCGCCCGCCCTACGGCAACTACAACCGCGACACCCTTGTCGCCGCCAAGTCCTGCGGCATCCAGTACGCGCCCATCTGGGACGAGGAGGTCTTCGTCGACCACTGGGAGTACCGGGAGGACGACCAGAGCCTGCACCCCGGCGACATCGTCCTCTCCCACTTCCGGGGACGGGACGACTGGAACGGCACGATGCCCGACATGGTCCGCCGGTTCCTGGACAAGGTCACCCGCGAGGGGTACGCGGTGGCCCGCCTGGAGGACTACCTGTGAGGCGGCGGTGGCGGCGACCCCGGGCACTGACCGCCGCCGCTCTCACCGGGGCCGCGCTCCTCCTCACCGGCTGCGCCCAGTCCGTCGACCCCATCGAACGGCTCGGCGAGAAGGCGGCCCAGCGGGTACGGCAGCACGCGCCCGCCCGTGACCTCGCATACCGCCACTGGGGCCTGCGCGCTCCCCTCGCCCCGGCCCCCAACCCCCCGGCCCGCCCGCTGGCCCGCCCCCTGGCGCCCGGGACGGCGGGCCCGCCCCTGCCCCCGGTCGTGGACCGCGTCGCCACCCGCGACAAGGTCGTCTTCCTCACCTACGACGACGGCGCCGAGAAGGACCCGCACTTCGTCGACCTGGTCCGCGACCTGCGCCTGCCGGTCAGCATGTTCCTCACCGACAGCGTCGTCGGCCCCGGCTACGGCCACTTCGCCCGCCTCCGCTCGGTCGGCGCCGGCGTCCAGAACCACACCCTCGACCACCCCGCCATGGCCGGACTGCCCTATGCCGGCCAGCGCGCCGAAATCTGCGGCCAGCAGGAGAAACTCAGAGCCCGCTTCGGCATCCGCCCCCGCCTCTTCCGCCCGCCCTACGGCATGTACGACACCACGACCCTGCGCGCCGCCGCCGACTGCGGAGTCTCGGCGGTGGTCCTCTGGCGCGTGTCCTCGACGACCGGCGCCCTCACCTACGCCAGGGGCGACCACCACCTCCGCCCCGGCGACATCATCCAGGTGGGCCCCGACGAGTCCACCGGCCCCACCCTCAAGGAACGCACCCTCCGGCTCTTGCGCCGGGTACAGGCGGAGGGCCTGACGGTGGGCCGTTTGGAGGACTACCTCTGACGGCACCCACCGGCGTCGGAGGCCGGGGCCGCTGCCGTCCGCTTGGGCTGGTGCCGGTCGGCCGGTCCGGCGGGCCCATCCGGTGTTCGAGGCGGAGGCCGATGCCGTCGCTCAGCCCCTCCAGCCCGTCCGGCGGTTGAGGACGAGGCCGTTCAGGCCGAAGCGGGGGTCCGGGGGCGCAGCCCCCAGCAGGCGGCCTCTGCCACCCGGGCAACCAACCCGCACACACGCACGACAAAAGGCTCCCCGCCGCTGACGCGCCGCACGGTAATTGGCACTCCGCTTGACCGAGTGCTAACCGCAGTCATAGTCTCGGCTCTGGCACTCCCCCCTGGAGAGTGCCAAACAAGCGACGGGCAGGTCCGGCACCCGCGACGACGGATCGACCTGGTCGCCACCTCAGACAGTTAACCCCGTGAGATCTCCGAAGGGGGAGGTCGGATCGTGACGACCGCCAGCTCCAAGGTTGCCATCAAGCCGCTCGAGGACCGCATCGTGGTCCAGCCGCTGGACGCCGAGCAGACCACGGCCTCTGGCCTGGTCATCCCGGACACCGCCAAGGAGAAGCCCCAGGAGGGCGTCGTCCTGGCCGTGGGCCCGGGCCGCTTCGAGGACGGTAACCGTCTTCCGCTCGACGTCTCTGTCGGCGACGTCGTGCTGTACAGCAAGTACGGCGGCACCGAGGTGAAGTACAACGGCGAGGAGTACCTCGTCCTCTCGGCTCGCGACGTGCTCGCGATCATCGAGAAGTAGTTCACCCCGAAACATCTGCTGTGAGCTGCGCCCCTGGCCCCCGCGACCAATAACAAGCCGGGCGCCCGGGGCGCAGTTTCTTTTCACCTAGATTTCCGAGAGGGCTCACGCTCCCATGGCGAAGATCCTGAAGTTCGACGAGGACGCCCGTCGCGCCCTCGAGCGCGGCGTCAACAAGCTCGCCGACACGGTCAAGGTGACGATCGGCCCCAAGGGCCGCAACGTCGTCATCGACAAGAAGTTCGGCGCCCCGACCATCACCAACGACGGTGTCACCATCGCCCGTGAGGTCGAGATCGAGGACCCGTACGAGAACCTCGGCGCCCAGCTGGTGAAGGAGGTGGCGACCAAGACCAACGACATCGCGGGTGACGGTACGACCACCGCCACCGTGCTGGCCCAGGCGCTCGTCCGTGAGGGCCTGAAGAACGTCGCCGCCGGCGCTTCTCCGGCCGCCCTGAAGAAGGGCATCGACGCCGCGGTCAAGGCCGTCTCGGACGACCTGCTCGCCTCGGCCCGGCCGATCGACGAGAAGTCCGACATCGCCGCCGTCGCCGCGCTGTCCGCCCAGGACCAGCAGGTCGGCGAGCTCATCGCCGAGGCGATGGACAAGGTCGGCAAGGACGGTGTCATCACCGTCGAGGAGTCCAACACCTTCGGTCTGGAGCTGGACTTCACCGAGGGCATGGCCTTCGACAAGGGCTACCTGTCGCCGTACTTCGTGACGGACCAGGAGCGCATGGAGGCCGTCCTGGAGGACCCGTACATCCTCATCAACCAGGGCAAGATCTCCGCGATCGCCGACATGCTCCCGCTCCTCGAGAAGATCATCCAGGCGAACTCCTCGAAGCCGCTGCTGATCATCGCCGAGGACGTCGAGGGCGAGGCCCTCTCCACCCTGGTCGTCAACAAGATCCGCGGCACCTTCAACGCGGTCGCCGTCAAGGCCCCCGGCTTCGGTGACCGCCGCAAGGCGATGCTGCAGGACATGGCGGTCCTCACCGGCGCCACGGTCATCTCCGAGGAGGTCGGCCTCAAGCTCGACCAGGTCGGCCTGGACGTGCTCGGCTCCGCCCGCCGCGTCACCGTCACCAAGGACGACACCACGATCGTCGACGGTGCCGGCAACTCCGCGGACGTGCAGGGCCGCGTCGCGCAGATCAAGGCCGAGATCGAGAACACCGACTCCGACTGGGACCGCGAGAAGCTCCAGGAGCGCCTCGCGAAGCTGGCCGGCGGCGTGTGCGTGATCAAGGTCGGCGCCGCCACCGAGGTGGAGCTGAAGGAGAAGAAGCACCGCCTGGAGGACGCCATCTCCGCGACCCGCGCCGCGGTCGAGGAGGGCATCGTCTCCGGTGGTGGCTCCGCGCTGGTGCACGCCGCCAAGGTCCTCGAGGGCAACCTCGACAAGACCGGCGACGAGGCCACCGGTGTCGCCGTCGTCCGCCGCGCGGTCGTCGAGCCGCTGCGCTGGATCGCCGAGAACGCCGGCCTGGAGGGCTACGTCATCACCTCCAAGGTCGCCGAGCTCGACAAGGGCCAGGGCTTCAACGCCGCCACCGGCGAGTACGGCGACCTGATCAAGGCCGGCGTCATCGACCCGGTGAAGGTCACCCGCTCCGCCCTGGAGAACGCCGCCTCCATCGCCTCCCTCCTGCTGACGACCGAGACCCTGGTCGTCGAGAAGAAGGAAGAGGAAGAGCCGGCCGCCGCGGGCCACGGCCACGGGCACGCCCACTGACGTACGCCGGTAAGTGGTGAGTGAAGGCCCGGCACCCCCTCGGGGGTGCCGGGCCTTCGCCCAAGGGATCCGGCAAAACGGACACCCTCGCTGTGGAACGCCTGTGCGGCAAGATGGGGGCATGATCCGTGCTGCGCGAATTTTGCCGCTGTTAGTCATCCTCCCCGCGCTGGTTACCGGCTGCGGTACCGAGAAGGCGGGTGCCGGAACCGCGGGCTCCACGTCCCCCACTCCGGACACGTCCGAACTAGACGCCCGTGTCCGGGCGTTGGGCGTGGCACCCGAACTCGTCTACGTCACCCGGGTATCCGGATTCACTCCCGCCCAGCAGTCCGTCGGAGTGAACGGGGATGACGGTTTCTCCGTCTCCTACTGGTCGAAGGACGGCGGCGTCCTCCACCTCTACGTCGACGGAGGCGCGGTGGCCGCCGCTGCCTGCCCGAAGCAGGAGGAGTGCGCGGAACCGGAGAAGGGTCAGAAGGTGCACATCAGCGGCGAGAACGTCTCCCGCAAGGTCCTGCGCGAGGCGGCCCACGCCGTTCACCGCCCCTCCGCCACGGAGCTTGCCGCGCTGCTGCCGTCACCAGCGCCGACGCCGACCGAGCCGGT
Source organism: Streptomyces sp. NPDC051636 (assembly GCF_044453765.1). NCBI lineage: Bacteria > Bacillati > Actinomycetota > Actinomycetes > Kitasatosporales > Streptomycetaceae > Streptomyces > Streptomyces sp. NPDC051636. Next base: position 44,384 of record NZ_JBITDA010000031.1, read on the forward strand.
TCGGCGGGGGGACCTTCCCTCGTACGGGGACGGCGCACCCGACAACAGCGTGGGGGAGGGCGGTTAGGGCCGGGACCGTCGATGAACTGCGGTGCTTCAAGAGCAGCTACAGCGCGGGCAATGGCGGCGACCGGGTCGAGGTCGCGGACGCCCGTACGGCCGTGCTGGTCCGTGACTCCAAGCGGCCGGCGGAGGCGTTCCTCTCCGTCGGCGCCGACGAGTGGGCGGCGTTCGTACGGATAGATGGCAGCGCGGTTGATGGGAGAAGCCCCCGTCCCGATGCGGAACGGGGGCTTCTCCCTGCGGACGTGAGCTACCGCTCCAGCGCGTCCAGCGCCCCCAGCTGCTGCATCAGGCCCAGCTGGTCGTGCTGCCACCAGGTCTCCGCGATCTTCCCGTTGTCGCCGAACCGGAACAGGGTCGTCCCTGTCATGGTGACCTGCTTGCCGGTGGGCGGGATTCCCAGGAAATCGCCCTTGTGCGTGGCGTTCAAGGTCCAGCGCGCACAGACCCGGTCGCCCTGGGCGATCACGTCCTCGACCGTGAACGTGAAGTCGAAGGCACCGCGCCACATCCGGTACTCGCTCCGGGCGGAGTCCAGCCCGATCGTGTCCTGCGGGTTGATCGGATCGTGGCTGTGGATGTCCTCGTCCAGCAGGTCGTTGAGCGGCGGCAGGTCGCCCGCGGTCGCCAGCGTCTCGAAGAACCGCCGGACGGTCTCCGTGGACAACTGCTCGTCCCGTACCACGTCCAGATCGGTGAAGGTGGGCATCTCGTCGCACAGGGCGACCATCTCCCGGAAGATATGGTCGGTCTCCGGGAGGTTCGAGTTCCGCATCGCCTCCTCGTACGACGGGAACTCCACCACTTCGACGATGTGCGACGCGTCCGAGCGGTCCTTGCCGACCACCGCGTGCGTCGCGGTCCGCTTCCCCTTGGTCTGCTCGACCCAGTCGTCCATGAGCCGGTTCATCTCGTCCAACCGGCTGGTCCTGCACTCGATGAGCTGTACGAAGGTCATGACGCCGCCTCCGGCCCCCCTGGTCCGGTTCCGTCACGCCCATTTTCGCACCGGAGCGGCGGCGTCACCCGTCCGCTACTGGGGCCCGTACTTGCGCCCCGTCTTCGAGGTGATACCGCCCAGCAACCCGCGCGGGGCCATCTTCACCAGGCCCATCAGTGCCTTGTAGCGCGGGTCCGGGATGGACAGGGACTTGCCGCGCGCCAGATCGGCCAGCGCCGCCGCGACCAGCTTGTCCGCGTCCAGCCACATCCAGTTCGGGATGTTGTCCGTGCCCATCCCGGCCCGCTCGTGGAACTCCGTGCGTACGAAGCCCGGGCACAGCGCCATCAGCCGTACGCCGCTGCCCGCCAGGTCCCTCGCCGCGCCCTGCGTGAACTGCACGACCCATGCCTTGGACGCGCCGTACGTGCCGCGCGGCACGAAGGCCGCCACCGAGGCCACGTTGACCACGCCGCCGCGCCCGCGCTCCCGCATCGCCTCGGCCGCCGCCGAGGTCAGCCGCAGCACCGCCTCGCAGTGCACCTTCAGCATCCGCAGCTCGTCGGCCATGGACACGTCGAGATAGTGGCCCTTGTTGCCGAAGCCCGCGTTGTTGACCAGCAGATCGACCGGGTTCCTGCGGTCGCCGAGGCGGGCGGCCACCGCCTCGATGCCGTCGTCCGTCGCCAGGTCGGCGGTGAGCACCTCGGCCTCGATGCCGTGCCGGTCGTGCAGCTCGGTCGCCTGCTCGCGCAGCCGTTCGGTGTCCCGCGCCACCAGGACGAGGTCGTGCCCGTCCGCCGCCAGCCGCCGCGCGAACGCGGCGCCGATGCCCGCGGTCGATCCCGTAATCAGAGCCGTTGTCATGGCCCAAGGGTAGTTACCCGGACGGATGGCGTCCGCTCAGCGTACGGACCCCGACGATCGTGCAGGTCCGAAGCGGACACGCCGCGTTCACGTCGGCTCAGGAGGCGTATGTCGCCACGTACTTCCGCGCCTGCTCCAGCGACTCCGGGTGCAGGGCGGAACCCGCCGCGAGCAGCCGCGGCAGCAGCTCCCGCTCCGTCGTCACCGCGCGGAACTGCAGGGCGACCGTCACCTCGTGCTCCGGGCGGTGCACGATCTCGATCGGGTCGCCCGCCTGTATCTCACCCGGCTCGATCACCCGGAGGTACGCACCCGGCGCACCCTTCCGCGTGAACCGTCTGACCCAGCCCCGCTCGCCCAGATGGCCCTGAAACGTACGGCACGGAATACGCCCGCAGGTCACCTCCAGGAGCACCTCGGTACCGATCCGCCAGCGCTCGCCGATCAGCGCGCCGGAGACGTCCAGGCCGTCGGTGGTGAGGTTCTCGCCGAAGGAGCCGTTGACCAGCGTCCGGCCCAGCTCGCGCGCCCAGGCGTCGAGGTCCTCGCGCGCGACGGCGTACACCGCCTGGTCGTCGCCGCCGTGGTGGCGCTTGTCGCCCACCGAGTCCCCGGCGAGCCCGCTCCCGCCCACGCCCTTGGGTCCCGGCGCCGCGACCCGCACCGGCCCGTCCGCCGGGCGCTTGTGGATGGCGGTCAGGCCCTGGGGCTGGTCCGTGTAGGGCACGGGCCGGGGACGGCCCAGGTTCACCGAGAGCAGCTTCATGGCCGCACGGTACGGGAACCCACTCAAAGTGTCGACGCATTATTCGGCGCCTCACCCAAGCCGGGCTTATGCTCAGAGGGTGATCGAGGCCCGTCATCTCCGCGTCCTGCGTGCCGTCGCCGCCACGGGCTCCTTCTCGGCGGCGGGCCGCGCACTGGGCTGCACCCAGCCCGCCGTCAGCCAGCAGATGAAGGCCCTGGAGGCCTCGGTCGGCACCCCGCTGCTGATCCGCAGCGGCCGGGAGATGCGGCTGACCCAGGCCGGCGAGGCGCTCGTGCGGCACGCCTCCGGGATCCTGGCCGGGCTCACCGCGGCCGAGGAGGAGGTCGCCGCGATCGCCGGGCTGCGGGCGGGCCGGGTCCGGCTGGTCTCCTTCCCCAGCGGCAGCTCCACGCTGGTCCCCACCGCCCTGGCCGCCCTGCGCGCCGCCCATCCCGGCACCCGGGTCTCTCTGGAGGAGGCCGAGCCCCCCGCGTCCGTCGAACTGCTCCGGGAGGGCGACTGCGACGTGGCACTCGCCTTCCGGTACGAGGGGGCCACGGGCGCCGAGGAGTGGGACGACCTCGTAGTACGGCCGCTGCTGACGGACCGCCTGGTCGGCCTGGTGCCCGAACGGCACCGCCTCGCGCGCGCCGAGTCGGTCGCCATCGGCGAGCTGGCCGGGGAGCCGTGGATCGCGGGCTGCCCGCGCTGCCGGGGCCAGCTGGTGGAGGTCTGCGAGAGCGCGGGATTCACACCCCGCATCGACTTCGCCACCGACGACTACCCGGCGGTGGTCGGCCTGGTGGGCGCGGGTCTGGGCGTCGCCGTCCTGCCTCAGCTCGCGATCGAGTCCGTACGGCCCAGGGGTGCCCGCGCGGTCGCCCTGGAACCGGCGGTGCGCCGGGAGATCGTCGCGCTCACCCTGCCCGACCTGGCCCAGGTGCCGGCGGTGGCGGCCACCCTGGAGCAACTGGCCCGCGCGGCGAGCCGCTGAGACTCCGCCCGGCAAAAATCAGGGGCACGCGTACGCGTGCCCGGAGTAGCGGAGCGATGGTGCACGTGGGTGCAGAAACGTTCCTTCAAGTGTTCGGGGCGGTGTCCCCGCTGGTCGACGACGCCGACACCAGTCGGTTCCGTGCCCGCCCCATGAGTTCTTCGCGCTCGTCCTCGGTCAGGCCGCCCCACACCCCGTACGGCTCGCGCACCGCCAGGGCGTGTGCCGCGCACTGGGCGCGGACCGGGCACCTCATGCAGACCTCCTTGGCCGAGTTCTCTCGAGCGCTCCGAGCCGCCCCGCGCTCGCCCTCCGGATGGAAGAAGAGCGAGCTGTCGACCCCGCGGCAGGCAGCCAGCAGCTGCCAGTCCCACAGGTCCGCGTTCGGTCCGGGAAGGCGGGAGAAATCTGCCATTGCGTGACCCCTTGTAGCCGTTCTGGGCGGATACGGTGCCAACGACCGTACATCTCCGGTCTAAGGAGATGAAAATATGACTCATTGCGAATCTAGCTCCAAACACCGAAAAACGGGAAGAAAAAGGGCTAAATGGGTCATAGGTTGTGATGAAAAGTTGAGGGTAGGCCGGGCATGTCTGCACCGTGTCGGCTCCCTCACGTAGAGTGCCGAAGATGGCACGCAGCCCCGTAACTCTTTCGAGTGACCGTCGTTGAGAGTGCGGAGGCGGTTGAAAACACAAGCGCTCGGGCAGGCGTCCGAGACGGTCGACCGCACAGGTGACGATTTCGTACCAGCCTGGAGGCTCAAGGTGACGCGCATCAGCTGCGGAGGGCGGCCATGACATCCGTCCTCGTCTGCGACGACTCCCCGCTTGCCCGAGAGGCGCTGCGCCGCGCGGTCGCGACCGTGCCCGGCGTCGAGCGCGTGACGACCGCGGCCAACGGCGAGGAAGTCCTCCGCCGCTGGGGCGCGGACCGCTCGGACCTGATCCTGATGGACGTGCGCATGCCCGGACTGGGTGGCGTCGAGACCGTGCGCCGGCTGCTGTCCGCCGACCCGGGCGCGCGCATCATCATGCTCACCGTCGCCGAGGACCTCGACGGCGTGGCCCTCGCCGTCGCCGCCGGCGCCCGGGGCTACCTGCACAAGGACGCCTCCCGCGCGGAGCTGCGCGCCACGGTGACCCAGGCCCTCGCCGACCCGACCTGGCGCCTGGCCCCCCGCCGGCTGCGCTCCGCCGAGATGGGCGCCGCGCCCACCCTCACCGCGCGCGAGATCCAGGTCCTGGAGGGCATGAGCCACGGCCGCTCCAACGCCGAGATCGGCCGCGAGCTGTTCCTCTCCGAGGACACCGTCAAGACCCACGCCCGACGCCTGTTCAAGAAGCTCGGCGCCTCGGACCGGGCGCACGCGGTCGCGCTCGGCTTCCGGTGGGGACTGGTCCGGTAGGGCGGTGAGCCTCGAGGGTAGGGCGGTCAGCTTCAAGGCCCCGTCGCCGCATTCCGGCCTGCCCGGCGACGCCTGGCACGCACTCATCCGCGGGCGGACCCCCGGATGCGGTGCCGAACCCGGCGGGGGTGCGGACAGTCCGGAGCTCCCCGCCTGCCGCACGGCGGGCGGGGCCGAGCGATCCCGGGGGCGTGCGGGCACGCCCTCGTGTCGTACGTCCCCGGAACCGCCTGGCAGCGCGGTCCCTCGGGTGCCCGCTGCTCGTTTCGCCGCGGATGCCGCATCCTTGAGGTGTGGAGTTCCTCGGGGACGAGTCGGTCGAGCGGAAGGGGAGGGCGCAGGGGATGAGTTCCGGCGCACCTGCTCATAACGCTTCGGTGCACAACGAAGGGCGCGGGGCCACGGACCAGACGGCCGCAAGGCACCATGGACCGATGCGCGACGACGAGGCGGGCACGGCTCAAGGGGCGATCGGTGCGCTCGTACATCGCGCCGTCGACGGGGACGAGCAGGCCACGCACGACCTGCTCGCCCATGTGCACCCCCTGGCGCTGCGCTACTGCCGCACCCGGCTGTCGCGGCTCCCGGGCGACGCGCGCCACTTCGTCGAGGACCTCGCGCAGGAGGTCTGCGTCGCGGTCCTGCTCGCCCTGCCGCGCTACCGGGACACCGGCCGCCCCTTCGAGGCGTTCGTCTTCGCCATCGCCTCGCACAAGGTCGCCGACCTCCAGCGCGCCGCGATGCGCCACCCCGGTTCGACGGCCGTCCCCTCGGACGAGATGCCGGAGCGCCCGGACGACTCCCTCGGCCCCGAGGAGCGCGCCCTGCTCAGCAGCGACGCCGAGTGGGCGAAGAAACTACTGGCCAACCTTCCCGAGAACCAGCGCGAGCTGCTCCTGCTGCGTATCGCGGTGGGCTTGACGGCGGAGGAGACGGGCCAGATGTTGGGAATGTCACCCGGGGCGGTCCGGGTGGCTCAGCACCGGGCGCTGAGCCGGCTGCGGGCCCTCGCGGAGCAGTAACAGCGGGGCCGTAAGCGCCTTCTCTGAACAGGCGGCCGGTCGACTCCGTACGAACATACGAAGCCCGGAGTCGTCCAGTTCCGTGGAATTTGACGGCCGCGCTTCCCGTTAGCATGGACATCCGCACCGATCAAGGCCATTTGGGGAAGGTGTCATGACTGCCAACGTCGACGGAGTGCCCGGTAAATTCGCGACACTCGGGCTGACCTACGACGACGTGCTGCTGCTGCCGGGCGCATCCGAGGTGCTCCCCAACGCGGTCGACACCTCGTCCCGCATCTCCCGCAACGTCCGTGTCAACATCCCGCTGCTCTCGGCGGCGATGGACAAGGTGACCGAGTCCCGCATGGCGATCGCGATGGCCCGCCAGGGCGGCGTCGGCGTGCTGCACCGCAACCTCTCCATCGAGGACCAGGTCAACCAGGTCGACCTGGTGAAGCGCTCCGAGTCCGGCATGGTCACCGACCCGATCACGGTGCATCCGGACGCGACGCTGGCCGAGGCCGACGCCCTGTGCGCCAAGTTCCGCATCAGCGGTGTACCCGTCACCGACGGCAACAAGAAGCTGCTCGGCATCGTCACCAACCGGGACATGGCCTTCGAGACCGACCGCTCCCGCCAGGTGCGCGAGGTCATGACCCCGATGCCGCTGGTCACCGGGCATGTCGGCATCTCCGGCACCGACGCTGTCGAACTGCTGCGCCGCCACAAGATCGAGAAGCTTCCCCTCGTCGACGACGCGGGGGTCCTCAAGGGCCTGATCACGGTCAAGGACTTCGTCAAGGCCGAGAAGTACCCGAACGCGGCGAAGGACGCCGAGGGCCGCCTGCTCGTCGGTGCCGCCGTCGGTGCCAGCCCTGAGGCACTGGAGCGCGCCCAGGCGCTCGCCGAGGCGGGTGTGGACTTCCTGGTCGTGGACACCTCGCACGGTCACAACAGCAACGCCCTGAACTGGATGGCGAAGATCAAGTCGAGCGTCCACGTCGACGTGATCGGCGGCAACGTCGCCACCCGCGACGGCGCCCAGGCGCTCATCGACGCCGGTGTCGACGGCATCAAGGTCGGCGTAGGACCCGGCTCGATCTGTACCACCCGTGTGGTCGCCGGCATCGGCGTCCCGCAGGTCACCGCCATCTACGAGGCGTCCCTCGCCGCCCGCCCGGCCGGCATCCCGCTGATCGGTGACGGCGGCCTGCAGTACTCCGGCGACATCGGCAAGGCGCTGGCCGCCGGTGCCGACACGGTGATGCTGGGCAGCCTCCTCGCGGGCTGTGAGGAGTCGCCCGGCGAGCTGCAGTTCATCAACGGCAAGCAGTTCAAGTCCTACCGCGGCATGGGCTCGCTCGGCGCCATGCAGTCCCGGGGCCAGGGCAGGTCGTACTCGAAGGACCGCTACTTCCAGGCCGAGGTCGCCTCCGACGACAAGCTCGTGCCCGAGGGCATCGAGGGCCAGGTGCCCTACCGCGGCCCGCTGGGCAACGTGCTGCACCAGCTCGTCGGCGGTCTTCGCCAGACCATGGGCTATGTGGGCGCCGCCACCATCGAGGAGATGGAGTCCAAGGGCCGCTTCGTCCGGATCACCTCCGCGGGCCTGAAGGAGAGCCACCCGCACGACATCCAGATGACGGTCGAGGCGCCGAACTACAGCCGCAACACGTGACCCTCACGCGCGCGTGAGGCATCACAGGGGCGGTCCCGGAGCATCCGGGGCCGCCCCTGTCGTACGCGTCGGCGATACTGGAAGGCGCTGCAACGCATTCGTGGAAAGGCCACAGACGTGACTGAGATCGAGATCGGGCGCGGCAAGCGCGGCCGCCGGGCGTACGCCTTCGACGACATCGCCGTCGTCCCCAGCCGCCGTACGCGGGACCCGAAGGAGGTCTCGATCGCCTGGCAGATCGACGCCTACCGCTTCGAGCTGCCCTTCCTGGCCGCTCCCATGGACTCGGTCGTCTCCCCGGCCACCGCGATCCGCATCGGTGAGCTGGGCGGCCTGGGCGTGCTGAACCTCGAGGGCCTGTGGACGCGGTACGAGGACCCGCAGCCGCTGCTCGACGAGATCGCCGGGCTGCCCGCCGAGGCCGCGACCCGGCGCCTGCAGGAGATCTACGCCGCTCCCATCAAGGAGGAGCTGATCGGCGCGCGCATCAAGGAGGTGCGCGACTCCGGCGTGGTCACCGCCGCCGCGCTCTCCCCGCAGCGCACGGCCCAGTTCTCCAAGGCGGTCGTGGACGCGGGCGTGGACATCTTCGTCATCCGGGGCACGACGGTGTCGGCGGAGCACGTCTCGTCCTCGCACGAGCCGCTGAACCTGAAGCAGTTCATCTACGAACTCGACGTCCCGGTGATCGTCGGCGGCTGCGCCACCTACACCGCCGCCCTGCACCTGATGCGTACCGGCGCGGCGGGCGTCCTGGTCGGCTTCGGTGGCGGCGCCGCGCACACCACGCGCAACGTGCTGGGCATCCAGGTCCCGATGGCCACGGCCGTGGCCGACGTGGCCGCCGCCCGCCGGGACTACATGGACGAGTCCGGCGGCCGGTACGTGCACGTGATCGCGGACGGCGGCGTCGGCTGGTCCGGCGACCTGCCCAAGGCGATCGCCTGCGGCGCCGACGCGGTCATGATGGGCTCCCCGCTGGCCCGCGCCACGGACGGGCCCGGCAAGGGCCACCACTGGGGCATGGAGGCCGTCAACGAGGAGCTGCCGCGCGGCAAGAAGGTCGCCCTCGGCACGGTCGGCACCATCGAGGAGATCCTCACCGGCCCGTCCCACTTCCCCGACGGCTCGATGAACTTCTTCGGCGCCCTGCGCCGCGCCATGGCCACGACCGGCTACAGCGAGCTCAAGGAGTTCCAGCGGGTCGAGGTGACGGTGGCGGACAGCCAGCACAAGCGGTGACCCGTACGACGGGATAACGGATCCGAGCGCGAATGGGCCCGTCCACACGCGGTGGACGGGCCCTTGGCGTGCCTGCGGTCAGGCCGCGGCCTTCTTGGCGCCCGAGAACGCGGCGAACGCGGCGATCGCGAAGAAGAGGAAGGTCAGCGGGTCGGCGTCCTCCTTCCAGGCCTCCTGGACGAGGCTGAAGTGCTGGAAGAACAGCTCGTTGAAGCCGACGCCGATCTGGTCCGCGCCGATCATGGCCTCGCCGACCAGCTGGCCGATGTAGACCGAGCCCAGCGCGAGCACGGCGCTGACGACGGCGAGGGCGGGGTTGCGGCCGCCGGCCTTGCCCGCCGCGAGACCGATGACGAAGCCGACGCCGACCGCCGCCCAGCCGATCTCGTGCTTGGTGAGGCCGATGACGACGCCGTAGAGAGCGGCGGCGACCAGGGCGGCACCGAGGGCGGCCGCCAGGCCGAGGCCGACGTTGTCCCTCCGGGGCGCGGGCGGCATGGGCGGTGCGGGCACGGCACCCGGCGGGACGGCGCCCGGCTGCGGGGCGTACGGCGCTCCGGCGGGTGCGTTCTGGGCGTACGGGTTGCCGTCGGACGGCTGGGGCTGGGACTCGGAGTGCGGTGGCGGAGCTGACTGGCTCATGACAGGTATCCCCCCAGGGTGTGGCAGAAGTGGACGGCGAAGCCGGAGATGCGCGCACGCCTGTGCGACGAGTGGGGAGAGTAGCAGGCCTCGGCGACAACGCCAGGGGTCTTTCGCCTTCAGAGACGGTGCGCGGCCCCCGTGGGCGTCGCCCCGCGTGTGTCCAGCAGCAGCTGGGCCTTCACCGACAGGCCCTGGAGGTCGTACGTCCGGTGCTGCTGGAGCAGGATCGTGAGGTCGGCGTCGGCGGCGGCCTCGTAGAGGGAGTCCGCGCGCGGGACCGGGCGGTCCAGGACGCTCCAGGAGCCGACGTGCGGGTCGTGGTAGCTGACGGAGGCGCCCAGCTCCATCAGCCGTACGGCGATCTCCTGCGCCGGCGTCTCCTGCTGGTCGGCGAGGTCGGCCTTGTAGGTGACGCCGAGCAGCAGCACGCGCGCGCCGCGGGCCGACTTGCCGTGCTCGTTGAGGAGGGCGGCGGCGCGCTGGACGACGTACCGGGGCATCCGGCTGTTGACCTGCTGGGCCAGTTCCACCATGCGCAGGTTGCGGCTGGTGTGGCCGGTCAGGTCCTGCGCGAGGCCGTGCCCGCCGACGCCGGGGCCCGGCCGGAAGGACTGGAAGCCGAACGGTTTGGTCTCCGCGCAGCGGATGACGTCCCACAGGTCGACGCCCAGGTCGTGGCAGAGCACGGCCATCTCGTTGACGAGTGCGATGTTGACGTGCCGGTAGTTGGTCTCCAGCAACTGCACCGTCTCCGCCTCGCGGGGTCCACGCGCGCGTACCACCTTGTCGGTGAGCCGTCCGTAGAAGGCGGCGGCCGACTCGGTGCAGGCCGGGGTGAGGCCGCCGATGACCTTGGGGGTGTTGGCCGGGGTGAAGTCTCGGTTGCCGGGGTCGACGCGGCTGGGCGAGTAGGCGAGGTGGAAGTCGCGGCCCGCGCGCAGCCCCGAGACCTCCTCCAGCAGCGGGCGCAGGAACTCATCGGTCGTGCCGGGGTGCACCGGCGACTCCAGGATCACCGTGGTGTGCGGGCGCAGCCGCTGGGCCAGCGTGCGGGCGGCCGCCTCCACCTGGCCGAGGTCGAGCCCGCCGTCCGCGCCGCGCGAGGTCGGCGCGCAGATCACGGCGGTGCGCACCCGGCCCAGCGCGGCCGGGTCGTCGGTCGGCCGGAAGCCCCCCGAGAGCATCCGGCGCAGTTCGGCGGGGCTGAGGGAGCCGGACTCGGGGCCGGTGGTGTATCCGAGTGTGGAGATGCCGGCGGCGACGGCGGCCTGGGCCAGGGGCAGGCCGTAGGGGCCGAGTCCGATGACGGCGAGGTCTGCGGGCATGGGGCGTGAGCCGTCCTTCCCAGTAGCCGAAGCGGGACAGGTGCGCAAGCCCGGCGGACGGGATGGACGAGCGCAATGTCAGACTAGGAGTAAATATGACCTTGATGCGGGATTGCGTTCTTGTGTCTTGTGCTGGTCACGCGTCGGTTGTCCACAGGCTGGGGGTGACTGGTGGCTGAAGTGGGGCAAGCCGGTCAGAATTCTGGGCATGGGGGAGACGAACCGGGCTTCGCCCACCGGGTGCGGCCTACGCGATCGATGACGGAGAGCGGGAGGCAGCGGTGAGGACAGCGACACTGGGGCCGGCGCAGCGCGCCGAGTCACTGGCGGCCATGGCCGAGCGTGAGCTGGACGTACTGGTCGTCGGCGGTGGAGTGGTGGGCGCGGGCACCGCGCTGGACGCCGTCACCCGCGGCCTGTCCACGGGACTGGTCGAGGCCCGCGACTGGGCGTCGGGCACCTCCAGCAGGTCCAGCAAGCTCATACACGGCGGCCTGCGCTATCTGGAGATGCTCGACTTCGCCCTCGTCCGCGAGGCCCTGAAGGAACGCGGCCTGCTGCTGGAGCGGCTCGCCCCGCACCTGGTCAAACCGGTGCCTTTCCTGTACCCGCTCCAGCGCAAGGGCTGGGAGCGCCTGTACGCCGGGTCGGGCGTCGCCCTCTACGACGCCATGTCGATGGCCCGAGGCCACGGCCGGGGCCTGCCCCTGCACCGCCACCTGACCCGCGGTCAGGCCCTGCGGGTGGCCCCCGCCCTGCGCAGGGAGGCACTGGTCGGCGCCCTGCAGTACTACGACGCCCAGATGGACGACGCCCGCTACGTGGCGACCCTGGTGCGCACGGCGGTGTCGTACGGCGCCCACGCCGCCAACCGCGCGCGCGTGACCGGGTTCCTGCGCGAGGGCGAACGGGTCGTCGGCGCCCGGGTGCAGGACGTGGAGGGCGGCGGCGAGTACGAGATCCGCGCCAAGCAGGTCGTCAACGCCACCGGCGTGTGGACCGACGACACCCAGGCGATGGTGGGGGAGCGGGGACAGTTCCACGTCCGCGCCTCCAAGGGCATCCACCTGGTCGTGCCCAAGGACCGCATCCACTCCACGACCGGCCTGATCCTGCGCACCGAGAAGTCCGTCCTGTTCGTCATCCCGTGGGGCCGGCACTGGATCGTCGGCACCACCGACACCGACTGGGACCTCGACAAGGCCCACCCCGCCGCCTCCAGCGCCGACATCGACTACCTCCTCGAACACGTCAACTCGGTCCTCGCGGTGCCCCTGAGCCGCGACGACGTCCAGGGCGTGTACGCGGGGCTGCGCCCGCTGCTGGCCGGCGAGTCCGACGCCACCAGCAAGCTGTCGCGCGAGCACACCGTGGCGCATCCGGTGCCGGGCCTTGTGGTCGTCGCGGGCGGCAAGTACACGACGTACCGGGTGATGGCGAAGGACGCCGTCGACGAGGCGGTGCACGGGCTCGACATGCGGGTCGCCGAGTGCGTCACCGAGGACGTCCCGCTGCTGGGCGCGGAGGGCTACCGGGCGATGTGGAACGCGCGCGCCCGAATAGCCGCGCGGACCGGGCTGCACGTGGTGCGCGTGGAGCACCTGCTGAACCGGTACGGGTCGAACGCCGAGGAGGTCCTGGACCTCATCGCCGCCCATCCCACGCTCGGCGCGCCGTTGCAGGCCGCCGACGACTATCTGCGCGCCGAGATCGTGTACGCCGCCTCGCACGAGGGCGCCCGGCACCTGGACGACGTGCTCACCCGCCGCACCCGCATCTCCATCGAGACCTTCGACCGCGGCACCCGCAGCGCCCGCGAGGCCGCCGAACTGATGGCGCCGGTGCTCGGCTGGGACAAGGACCAGATCGAGCGCGAGGTCCAGCACTACGAGAAGCGGGTGGAGGCCGAACGGGAGTCGCAGCGGCAGCCGGACGACCTGACGGCGGACGCGGCGCGGTTGGGGGCGCCGGACATCGTGCCGTTGTAGGCCGGCGCCCTGTGTCACCCGAACGGGTGCAGGGAACCGGGGTCTTCGTTCGCGGCCGGCTCGTTCCACGGACGGCGGGGGCAGAACTCGGCCGCGAGTACGGGCGGTTCCGGGGTCCGGGCTCCGCGATCGCGGCCGGGTTCACACGGAAAGTGAGGACACGAAATCCCCGAATGCCGAACACGCACGTCATTCGGTCCCCGGGTGCGCGGGGTCCGGGGCGCGGTGACGGGCACCCTGGGCGTGGAGCACTTGTCGGGTGAGGGACAATGGAAGCTCTGTCAGGGCGGGTTGCATGAGGGGACGCATGTCGGAGGCGGAGCGGGCGGGGACATCCCGTCAGGAGACTCGTCAGGACAAGAGCGAGCGTCTTCTCGCCGGGCGGTACCGGCTGGGGGACGTACTCGGCCGCGGCGGCATGGGCACGGTGTGGCGTGCCGAGGACGAGACCCTCGGCAGGACGGTGGCCGTCAAGGAGCTGCGGTTCCCGTCGAACATCGACGAGGACGAGAAGCGGCGCCTGATCACGCGCACCCTGCGTGAGGCCAAGGCGATCGCGCGGATCCGCAACAACAGCGCGGTGACGGTCTTCGACGTGGTCGACGAGGACGACCGGCCGTGGATCGTGATGGAGCTGGTCGAGGGCAAGTCCCTCGCCGAGGTCATCCGCGAGGACGGCGTGCTGGAACCGAAGCGTGCCGCCGAGGTCGGACTCGCGATCCTCGACGTGCTGCGCTCGGCGCACCGCGAGGGCATCCTGCACCGGGACGTGAAGCCGTCCAACGTGCTCATCGCCGAGGACGGCCGGGTCGTGCTCACCGACTTCGGCATCGCGCAGGTCGAGGGCGACCCGTCCATCACCTCCACCGGCATGCTCGTCGGCGCGCCCTCCTACATCTCGCCGGAGCGCGCCCGCGGCCACAAGCCCGGCCCCGCGGCCGACCTGTGGTCGCTCGGCGGCCTGCTGTACGCGGCGGTCGAGGGCGCGCCGCCGTACGACAAGGGGTCGGCCATCGCCACGCTCACCGCGGTGATGACCGAGCCGCTGGAGGAGCCCAAGAACGCCGGCCCGCTCAGGGACGTCATCTACGGGCTGCTCACCAAGGACCCGGCCAAGCGCCTCGACGACGCCGGCGCGCGGGCCATGCTCAACGCGGTGATCAACGCGCCCGCGCGGGAGGCGATGGACGCCACCCGGGTCGTTCCCCTGCCGGCCCAGCCCGACGGCGCCGCCGACAAGGGCGATGCGGACAAGGCCGGTTCGGCGGGAGCCGGCGCCAAGCGGGGCGAGGAGGCCGCGGAGAGGCTGCGCGGGGCGCTGCGTTCCGTGCGCAAGGCCGCGGTCGCGGCGGGAGCGGCCACTTCGGCGGCCGCGTCCCGGACGAAGACCGGCAACGGCGGCGACGCCACGACCGGGGCGGCTTCGGCGTCCGGTGGCGCGACTTCCGGGAGTGCGGGTGCCGGTCGTGCGGGCGCCGCCGGTGCGTCCGCCGCGTCCGGGGCGTCGCGTGCGTCCGGGGCTTCGTCGGCGTCCGCGCCGGCGCCGGGGCCGCGGTCGGACGACGGGGTGAAGAAGCCGAGTTCGGGGTGGCCCGTGGTGCCGCCGCCGGACCTGGATCTGCCGCCGAGGCCCGTGCCCAGGGCGCCGCTGACCGACGTGGTGCCCAAGCGGACGCTGGTGATCATCGCGGTGGTCGTGGTGCTCGCCGTGCTCGGTACGGTGCTGGCTCTGACGCTCGGTGGTGACGACAGCGACTCCAAGGGCGCGAAGAGCGGCGGCGCCAAGGCCGTGGCGAGTGCGAGCCCGAGCGCCGACACCAAGAAGAACTCCACCGGCGGCACCCGTACGGACGGTGACAACTCGTCGGCCGGCAAGGCGGGTTCGGGTACGGGGTCGGGGACGGCGGCGAGTGCGGGCGCGACCGTGTCCGGCAGCGGGGACAGCGGGTCGTCGGGCTCCGGTGGCGTCGGGAGCGCGCCGGCGGTGTCGACGCACAAGGGACATCAGGGGTACTCGATCGGACTGCCCAAGGGCTGGAAGTACCAGTCCACCAGTACCGCGGGGGACCGTTTCACCGGACCCGACGGGCAGAAGCTGCTCGTCGCCTGGACGAACGCGCCCAAGGACGACCCGGTGGCGGACTGGAGGCACCAGGAACGCGCCATGGTGCGTGCGCAGTACAAGCGGATCCGGATCGAGGAGGTGGACTACCGCGGCTGGGACACGGCCGACTGGGAGTTCACCTACGTCGAGGGCGGGACGAAGTACCGGACCATCGACCGCGGCTTCGTCGTCAACAGCCATCAGGGCTACGCGCTCATGTACACCGCGAAGGCGGCCACGTGGGGCGGCGAGCTGCGCAAGGACACCTGGAAGACGCTGACGGAGTCCTTCCAGCCCAAGAAGTGAGCCGGGCGGGCCCGGGTTCGGGGCGGGAGAATCCGTCATCCCTCGTTGCAGGTTGCCTCCGGCACGTATCGTGAGTGGTTGCGGACCGTACGCATCCAGGTCTGGATGTACAACGGGCCGTGACACGAGCGGATTTGACCAGCCGGGCGGCCGGGGGAGGCAACGTGGACGACTATGCGGGCCGGGTACTCGCCGACCGCTACCGCCTGCCGCTGCCGCCCTCCGACGAGTACGAACTCACCGAGACCCGGGCCTTCGACACCTACAGCGGGCAGGAAGTCCTGGTGCGGCAGGTGCCGTTGCCGGAGGTCGTCGAGGCCGAGGTGCTCGACGCGGACGGGCTGCCCGACGGTTTCACGGCACGTCAGAGCGGCGGGCGGCGGCCCCCGGCGGCCCGGACCGCCACCCGGCGGCCCGCCGACCCCGCGGTGCGGCGGGCCGTGGAGGCCGCGCAGGCCGCGGCCGGCATCCCCGACCATCCGCGGCTCGACCAGGTCTTCGACGTGTTCGCCGAGGGCGGTTCGCTGTGGATAGTGAGCGAGTTGGTGGCGGCACGTCCGCTGGCCGCGCTGCTGGCCGAGAAGCCGCTGACGCCGTACCGGGCGGCGGAGGTCGCCTCCGACGTGCTGATGGCGCTGCGGGTGCTGCACGCCCACGGCTGGGTCCACCGCAACATCACCGCCCGTACGGTCCTGGTCTGCGACGACGGCCGCGTCATGCTGACCGGCCTCGCGGTCGGCGCGGCGGAGGAGGCATTGTGCGGGTACGACCCGGTGCCGGCCCGGCCCGGCTTCCCGGAGGGGGCGGCCGGCGCCGAGGCGTTCGGCGGCCCTGACGGGGTCGGCGGCGGGGGCTCGGCCGGTCAGGGCGGGCCGGCCGGTTCCGGAGCAACGCGTGGTCCCGGTGGACCCGGGCCGGGTGCCGTTCCCGGCGAAACGGGCCCCGGCGGCATGGTCCCCGGCGATGTGGACCCAGAGGCCGCCCGGCGCGAGGCGATTCAGGCGCGGGCGGCGGGCGGGCTGCCCGCACCCGGCGCGGAAGGGGCGGCCGGTGGCCCGGGTCCGGGTGCGCCGGCCCGCAGGGCGTTGGAGAGCGGTGAGGACATCCGGGCCGCGCGGGCCGGAGCGATCGCCGCGTATCGCGCGGGCGCGCGGGCCGCGGCCCGGGTGCAGGAGGCCCAGCAGAACGGACACGCCGCCCTGCCCGGCGCCCGCCCGCCCGCCGACCACCGGACCGGCACGACGCCCCACGGCCAGATCGCCGACCACTACGGCGCGCAGGCCACCCCCTGGCACGGCGCCGTCCCGCGCGACGCTCCCGAGGGCACGCCCCCTGCCGTCGCCGGCGGCCCCCGTCGCACGGCCCTTCCGCCGAGCGGGACCGCTCCCGGCACCCCCGTACTCGGCCCAGGCACCGCACCGTCATCCGGCACGCCCTGCTCGACCCCGGACGCACCCCACGGTGCCCCCACCCCCGAGCCACCCGCCCACTGGGGCACCGGCACTCCCGCCCCCACCTCCCGCACACCCGCCACCGCGCTGGCCGCCGAGCGGGCGCGGCAGGTGCGGATGACCGTGGTGGGGCCGGTGACGGAGCGGTGGGCGCCGGAGCAGGCCGGGCCCGTGCACGAGAACTGGCAGCTGGCGGCGCCCATCGGTTCGGCCACCGACCTGTGGGCGCTCGGCGCGCTGCTGTTCAGGGCCGTACAGGGGCACGCGCCGTACCCGGAGGAGTCGACGGCCGAGCTGGTGCAGCTGGTGTGTGCGGAGCCGCCCGCCTTCGCGGAGGAGTGCGGACCGCTCAGGCCGGTGGTGGAGTCGCTGCTGCGGCAGGACCCCACCGAGCGGCTCGACTTCGAGGAGCTCAGCGGCTGGCTGCGCTCGCTGGTGCGGTCGGCGCCCGAACCGGAGGCCGGTACGCACGTCATAGCGACGCCGCCCGCCGACCCGAGGCGGCTGCCGATCGTGCGGCGGCGCGGCGAACTGGTGCGCAGGCGGCGGGCCGGGCTGCCCGCGACCAGCCCGCACGGCCGGCACAAGCGGGCGAGGCAGGAGACCCGCTCGCCCCGCAGCCTCGGCCGCACCCTGCTCCTGCTGATACTGCTCCTGCTGGCCGGCGCGGTCGCGTACGCCATGCTGTTCATGCCGAAGGACACGGACAGCGGCGGTGCGGCGAGCGGCGACCGGACCGGTGCCGCCGGGCAGGTGAGCCAGGCACCCTCCCAGTCGCCCGATCCCGGCCATTCACCCTCGTCGCGCGGGACATCGCCGGGCACGGACGCCCGTCCCTCCCAGTCGGCCCCCTCCACCGAGACCCAGACCACCACCGACCCGGACGTCGCCGCCGGTTTCACCCTGCGCAAGGACTCCGAGGGCTTCCAGGTCGCCGTGGCCAAGGGCTGGGACCGCAGCCCCAAGAACGGGCGGGGCGAGGTGTCGTACACGCACGGGGACTTCGAGCTCATCGTCGTTCCCGGACGGGACGGCGCGTCGAAGTACGGCAGCGACCCGATGACGTACCAGCGGGACAAGGAGAGCGAGCTCCAGCCCTACCGCGACTCCAGTTGGGCCACGGCCAGCGGTCTGAGGACGATCGAGGTGGGCGGACGGACCATGGCCGAGGGGCAGTTCACCTGGACCGACGGCCAGGGGCGCGACCTGTTCGTACGCAACATCGCGATCCTCATCGACGGCCGGTACCACATCGTGCAGGTCCGCGGCCCGGAGGCGGAGCGCGACGAGGTGACGCGGCTGTACGAGCAGGCGTCGGCCACTTACCAGTACACCGGGTGACGCCGGGGCGCCGCCCCATGGGTGCCTCCGGTCCCGGGAAGCGAAAACCGTCACAGTGCTGTCTCCATGGCACCCCGCTTGTTCCCTGTCGTCAGGCCGGTCCTTACTCTGACCCTGTCAAGAACATTGCGGGGCAACGTGAATCAGATGCAGGGCCTGCTCATCGCGGGCCGCTACCGGCTCGCCGATTCCATCGGCAGCGGCGGCATGGGCCGGGTGTGGCGCGCCCACGACGAGGTGCTGCACCGGACGGTCGCCATCAAGGAGCTGACCGCCGCGCTCTACGTGTCCGAGAGCGACCAGGCCGTCCTGCTCGCCCGCACCCGGGCCGAGGCCCGTGCCGCCGCGCGCATCAACCACTCGGCCGTCGTCACGGTGCACGACGTGCTGGAGCACGACGGCCGCCCGTGGATCGTGATGGAGCTGGTCGAGGGTGCCTCGCTGGCCGACACAGTCAAGGAGCGCGGGCGCGTGGAGCCGCAGGAGGCGGCCCGGATAGGCCTGTGGGTGCTGCGCGCGCTGCGCGCCGCGCACACCGCCGGTGTGCTGCACCGCGACGTCAAGCCGGGCAACGTCCTGCTCGGCCGGGACGGCCGCGTGCTGCTCACCGACTTCGGCATCGCGCAGATCGAGGGCGACACCACCATCACCCGTACCGGGGAGGTCGTCGGCTCGGTCGACTACCTCGCCCCCGAGCGGGTGCGCGGCCACGACCCGGGGCCGTCCTCCGACCTGTGGGCGCTGGGCGCCACGCTGTACACGGCGGTGGAGGGCCGCTCGCCGTTCCGCCGCACCTCGCCGCTGAGCACCATGCAGGCGGTCGTCGAGGAGGAGGCCGCCGAGCCGCGGTACGCCGGTCCGCTCGGGCCCGTCATCACCGCCCTGCTGCGCAAGGACCCGGCGCAGCGGCCCGGCGCGGACGAGACGGAGCAGATGCTCGCGGAGGCGGCGGAGGGGCGGCGGCCGAGCGCGGCTCAGGCGTTCGTGCCGACCCAGCAGCACGGGGGTTTGTTCACGCGGACGGGCGGACGGTACTCCACCGGGACCGGCACCCAGTACACCGCCGGGGCGGGGACGCAGTACCCCCCGGAGACGGCGACACCCCCACACGTCCGGACCCACGGCCTCAGTCCCAGCCAGGGCCCCGTCACCGCGCCCACCGCCGTGGCGCCCCCGGCGACCGCCCGCCCCCGGCGCCGCCGCCTGCGTACGCTCGCCCTCGTCGTCGCCTTCGCCGCCGTCATGGGCGGCGGTGGCGCGGTGGCGTGGCAGAAGTTCGGCTCCGGGCAGCAGCAGGACGGCAACGCGTCCGGAGCCTCACCGGCCCCCGCGGACAAGGCCACCAGCACGCCGAGCCCGGAAGGCGCCACACCCGGCACCTGGGTCTCCGTCCCCGACCCGCTGGGCTTCAGCATCTCCCTGCCCTCCAAGAACTGGAAGCGCAAGGTGTACGGCATCCACGGCGACCTCAAGCAGATCGACTACTCGCCCGACAACGGCAAGCACTTCGTCCGCATCGCCATCGACGCCTCACCGGACTTCCCCGACGCCTACCACCACCAGGAGGACCTCGAGGAGCAGCTTCAGCGGCTGGTCGACTACCACCGGGTCACCATGGAGGCCAACACCTACCGGGACCGCACCGGCTCCCTGTGGGAGTACACCTGGACGGCGCTGGCCAAGGACCCGCCGTACGTCGCCGGCCCGCGCCACGCCATCGAGGAGACGTACTACTCCCGGGACGGTGCCGAGTACGCGATCTACATGTCGACGCCCGAGAAGGACTGGGTGAAGACGAGCAAGCAGTTCAAGCGGGTGCTGCAGAGCTGGCAGCCGCCCGCCGCCTGACCCTTCGGACGTCGGTTGTCGGCCACCCGGGTACACGGCCCGGAGCCGCCGGGTCCCCGTGGGGCATGATGGGCCCATGGGGACCGAGGGGGACGACTTCCGTGTGATCGCGGGCCGTTACCGTCTGGAAGCGCGGCTCGGGCGCGGCGGGATGGGTGTCGTGTGGCGGGCGAGCGACCAGTTGCTGGGCCGCCGGGTGGCGGTCAAGGAACTCGCCCTGGACGCCTCCCGCTCGGACGACGAGGCGCGGCGGCAGCGAGACCGCACCCTGCGCGAGGCCCGCGCGGTCGCCCAGCTCAGCCACCCGCACATCATCGTCGTGCACGACGTCGTCGAGGACGGCCAACGGCCGTACATCGTCATGGAACTGATCGACGGCGGCTCGCTCGCCGACCGGATCTCGGCGCGCGGCCCGGTCGACCCCGCCGAGGCCGCCCGGATCGGCATCGACCTGCTCAGCGCCCTGCGCACCGCGCACGCGGCCGGGGTCCTGCACCGGGACATCAAGCCCGCGAACGTGCTCGTCGAGTCCGGCACCGAACGCGTCGTCCTCACCGACTTCGGCATCGCGCAGGTCGCCGGCTCCACGACACTCACCGAGACCGGCTCCTTCGTGGGCTCGCCCGAGTACACCGCGCCCGAGCGGATGTCCGGGGTGCGGACCGGCCCCGAGTCCGACCTGTGGTCGGTCGGCGCGCTGCTGTGCGCCGTGCTGAGCGGCGAGTCCCCGTTCCGCCGCGACTCGCTCGGCGGCATCCTGCACGCCGTCGTCACCGACGACATCCGCCCGCCGGCCCAGGCCGAGCCCCTGCTGCCGGTCGTACGGGGCCTGCTGGAGCGCGACCCGGACCGGCGGCTGGACGCGGCGGAGGCGGAGCGGATGCTGCGGACCTTCCGGGAGACGGGCCGTACGCCGGGGTCGTCGGTGCCGTACACACCGACCCAGCGGGACGTCCCCCGCCATGCGCCGCCCCCGCCACCCGCGCGGACTCCGGCCGGCCGCTCCACGCGCGGCGTGCTGGTGGCGGCGCTGCTCGTCGCCGCGATGGCCGGGGCAGGCGTGTCGGCGGCGGCGCTGCTGATGCACGGGGGCAGCGGAGACGGAGGCGGTACGCCGACGAGTCCGGCGCCGGGGACCTCCGCGAGCACGTCCGCCTCGCCCGCCCCCACGGTCACCGTGACCCGCAGTGCCGTCACCAGCCCCGCCGCGGCGAACTCCCCGAGTGTGCCCTCCGGTTACCGTCTCGCGAGGGACCCGGCCGGCTTCTCCCTCGCCGTACCGCAGCACTTCACCCGCGACCCGCAGGGCGAGCGCGTCTTCTACCTGTCGCCGGGGCAGACCTTCCGCCTCGGCATCAAGACGGCCGACCCCGAAACCGGCGGCCCGTCGGCGGTGATGCGCCGGGCGGCCGCCAAGGGCCCGAGCACGAACCCCGGTTACCACGACGGCCGGGTCACCGAGACCGTCCACGACGGACACCCCGCCGCGCTCTGGGAGTTCACCTGGAAGGGCTTCAGCACGGCGGAGGGCCCCCGGCACACCTACGACCTGTGCTGGGAGGAGGCCGGCCGGATGTACGACGTGTGGGTGTCGGCGCCGGTCGGGAAGGTGCGGGAGGCGCGGGAGTACTTCGACGTCGCGGTCGACACGTTCGTACACGGCTAGTTCGTACACGCCGAGTTCGTACACACCTGAACGGGAGATAAGCGACAGCCTGGGTCACGGGTTTGTGACCGGTTTGCGCTCTCGCTGGCTACGGTCCCCGCCGGCGATATATGGATGGACCCATGAGCAACAACGGGGGACCCCACCACGGGGCCGACGAGACGACGAGTTTCGTTCTGCAACCGCCGAAACCGCCCGTGCGGAGCGCGCCTGCCCAGGACGGGGGCCGCCTGATAGCCGGGCGCTACCGGCTGCTCGCCAAACTCGGGCACGGCGGCATGGGTACGGTCTGGCGGGCCAAGGACGAGACGGTGGACCGCGAGGTGGCCGTCAAGGAACCCCGCGTACCGGACAATCTTCCCGAACGGGAACGTGCCAACGCCTTCGAGCGGATGCGCCGCGAGGCGCGTGCCGCGGCCCGTCTGGACCACCCGGCGGTGGTGAACGTCCACGACGTGGCGGTGGTCGACGGACAGCCGTGGATCGTGATGGAGCTGGTGCGGGGCCGCTCGCTGGGCAGCGCCCTCCAGGAGGGCACGCTCGACGCCCGCGAGGCGGCCCGCATCGGCCTGCAGGTGCTCGGCGCGCTGGAGGCCGCGCACGCGGCGGGCATCCTGCACCGTGACGTCAAGCCGGACAACGTGCTGCTCGGCAGCCACGACCGGGTCGTGCTCACCGACTTCGGCATCGCGCAGATCGAGGGCGAGACCAGCCTGACCGACACCGGCGGCTTCGTGGGCTCGCCCGAGTACATCGCGCCGGAACGGGTGCTGGGCCAGCGCCCCGGCCCGGCGAGCGACCTGTGGTCCCTGGGCGTGGTGCTGTACGCGGCGACCGAGGGCGTCTCCCCCTTCCGCCGCAGCAACACCCCGGCCACCCTCCAGTCGGTCCTCAACGCCGCCCCGGCCCCGCCCGCCGCCGCGCGGGGCCCACTGGCCGAGGTCATCACCGGCCTGCTCCAGAAGGACCCGGCCCACCGCCCGAACGCGGCCCGGGTACGCGCCCTGCTGGAGACCGCCGCGAAACCGCCGGCTCCGGCAGCCACCCAGGTCGTCCAGCACACGGAGGCGCCCCGCAGACCCTTCCGCCTCGGCCGCAAGGCCTGGTCCGGCATGGGCGCGGCGGTCGTCGCGGCGGTGGTGGCCGCGTATCTGGTGATCGCCGATCCCTTCGCGGGACCGTTGCCCGGCGGTTGGAAGACCCACCACGAGAAGGACGTCGCCGCGACGCTCGCGGTCCCCGCCGGCTACCAGAGATCGGTGCCGGACCGGTCGACGGACAAGAGCCACTGGGTGGCGTACAGCGACTGGAGCGGCAGCGTCTGGATCAGCCTGGACCTCATCAGCAAGTCCGAGGACGGCCAGGCCATCAAGGACTCCGCGGACGCCCAGATGTACGACGACAACGGCACCTTCAAGCAGTCCGGCGACTACGACCTCGACATGCCCAGGAATCCGAGTACGGACCCGAAACCGTCGATGAAGTACCACGGCAGGCAGTCCGCCCAGAACACGGTCACCTACACCACCACCGACAGCCAGGACCACCAGCCCCGTGAAGTGAGGTTCTTCTACTACAAGACCAGAGCCGGCGACCTGTACCGGCTCACCGTCGGCTACCCGGGCAAGGGCGACTTCACCTCCCGGGGCCGGGAGGTGGCGAGGACCGCGATCGCGAACCTGGAGATCGACAGACTCTGACCGGCCGTCTACCTGAGCCGCCCCGCGAGTGCCTTCACGAGTTCGGTCCTCGCCACCTTCAGCGCGAACCGCTCGCCGCTGTCCGGAACGGGCTTGGCGTACCAGGGCAGGCAGCGTCGGCGCCACTTGGCCGGGGCCAGTTCGCGGGGGAGTGCGTGGAGCGGCAACGCCCATGGCCCGAGGCGGAGTTCCCCGTTCCAGATGCCGGCGGGGAGCTCGGTCACCGGCACGCGCACCACGAAGTCGCCGTCGGAGGAGCCCGAGACCCGGCGGGCCGGGAAGGCGCTGCTGCCGCCCTCCCCCTCCGCCAGCTCCACCACCAGGGCACCGTCCGGGTAAGCGGCGAGCGTGCACCGTCCGGTGATTTCCAGCTCGGTGGGCGCGTCGGCGGCCCAGCGGATGTCGCCGAGGCTGAGGTGGCGCAGTACCTCGTGCTTGAGCTCGCCGAGGTCGAGCGTGAAGTTGCCGTGCGGTTTGGTGGTGTAGAGGGTGACGGCGCGCAGTTCCTCGTCGGCGCCGACGACCTGAGTGTTCGCCTTGCCGGAGACGTCCTCGGCCCGCTTGCTGCCGATGCGGACCTCCTTGGACAGGCCCTGGGCGCCGATGGCGAGGGAGATGTCCCACAGCCCCTCGGGCAGTGGCTCGCCGTCGGCGGCCGTGGTGATGTCCACGGTGGCCTCGAAACCGGCGAGGTCGTAGGTGAACCGCCCGTCGTCCTCCTCCGCCCCGAGCCCGGGCGTCGCGGTGTGTGTGACGGGCAGCCGGTACTCGGCCTTGCTGTCTCGTTCGCGAAGGATCAGCTCGGTGGTGACCTTCCGCGTCTCGACGCGGTGGACGTAGCCGTGCCCGGCGAGGTGGAGCGTGGTGCCGTGCAGCTCCGCCCGGGTGATGTGGTGGCGGGTGCCGAGCTGGGAGGTGACGTCGTAGCAGGAGTCGGGGATGGGGTGGGCGGGGTCGCGGAGGAACGGGTAGCGGGCGAGGGCTCTGCCTCCGTCCACGAGGACCGGGGTCGCCACGTTGCTTCCAGCGATCTGCTTCTCGAACCCGACGACTTCCAGCAGCTGGTCGAGCATGCGGTTGCGGACGAGGTGCAGCCGTAGCCGGGCCATCGCCGAGAGGCGGTCGTTCATTCCGTCGTGCCACAACGGCCCGATGGCCTGGGCCAGTTGGCCGAGCATCTTCTCCTGGGTCTCGCGGGGCTCGAAGACGAGGTGGCCGGCGAGGAGCTGCTGGACCTCCACGGTCAGGTGCCGGTGCGCCAGGTGGTCCCGGTCCGGGCCCGGCGGCACGTTCTCCAGGATCAGGTCGACCATGCGCGGCAGGAACCGCAGCCGGCGTTCCGATCCCTTCAGCCGATGGGTGATGTTGCCCTCGTCCTCACGCAGCACCCAGAACAGGCAGTCGTAGTCGGCCACCACGGAGATGCCGGAGGCGTGCAGGTAGGCCGCGCCGACGAAGAGTTGGTCCTCTCCGATGGCCAGGTCGGTGGGAAAGCGCAGCCGGTGCCGCTCGAGCAGCTCGCGGCGGAAGAGCTTCATCGGGTTGAGCGTCCAGTAGACGCGGGAGGAGAAGACGTCGGTACGGGGCTGGTTGCGCTTGAACATCGACGTGGGTGCGCCGCGTCCACCGACGCCGACCATTTTGCCCAGGACGATGTCGGTACCGTTGTCCTCGGCCATCCGCACCATGCGTTCCAGCGCTTCGGGACCGAGGTGGTCGTCGGCGTCCAGGAAGAACACGAATGTGCCGCCGGCCAGCTCGAGTCCGGCGTTGCGGGGCGCGGACGGGCCGCCCGAGTTCGTCTGGTGGACGACGCGCAGCAGCTTTGGGTAGAGGCTGCTCAGACGGTCCAGTTCGGCCGCGGTCCCATCGGTCGAGCCGTCGTTCACCACGATGACTTCGAGATTGTCGAGGCCAATGGTCTGTTCCGCGACAGAAGTGATGCAACGCGTCAGATAAGGCATTGCATTGTACGCGGCGATAATCACCGAAACGGTGGGGCCGGCCATCGTAGCGCTCTCCAGAAAATAACGGGAATACCCCAATCAATAGGGGCTCCGACATTCCCTTGGAGACTCTATCTGTGGAGGGGGGAAGAGACCTGACGGACTGTGAACATACCATGAATCGCCAGTGTTCGCGGAGTGAGCGTTCCGGTGAAACGCCAGTTCAGGCAGTTTTAAGCCACATGACTCAAAGGTCGATTTGTTCGTTCTGTGAGAAAATTCCACGGTCCGATTCATTGTGGCGCAAATGAGGAGGATGACCGTCCTCTGTGTGGTTGCTGTGTGCAGCGAGTCTCTCGGTGAGGCTTGACGATCCTTATTCTGCTCATATTTAGTCCCGACGAGTTCGACACCCTGTTCCAGGAGCAGGGTGGTGGTCAAGGGCGGCCCGCATGCGTGGGCCGCCGCGCGCCGGCGGTCAGTGCCCGCCGCCCGCTCCTGTCTGCCGCCCCGCCGGCGACGGTCCCGTCCGCTCAGCGCGCAGTGACGGGCACGCGAGCCGAACCCGATCCCGGAGGCCACCCTCACCGGCCCCACGGTGGCGCCGCCAGGCCGACCTCTGCCATACGGCCAGGCCCGAGCAGGGCGGATGGCGTGACGGAACGAAGAGAGGTGGCTGAGGCCGGCGCGGGTCTCGGCGCACCCGCCGTCGTGGCTGACTTTCTGTGGCTGAGCTTGAAGGCGTGACGGAGTCAGGTGACCAGCGACGGTGGCGCGATCATCCGCGCTCGGTCGTACAGGTCACGGGCCGCCGCGTTCTTCAGGTGAGGGCGCAAGAGGCCGAACATCGCCTTCACGCGGTCGTCGGCGCGGCCGGACCGCCCCTTGGGACTGTGAGGCGGTTGTCCGCTGTCGTCGGCCGCTACGCCGGACCGCTCCTGATCACCACCATCTCGGGATCGGTCGGCTTCGTCCTCGGCGTGGCCGCCGCAACCACACCCACCTGACTCCTCCCCGTCACACATCCAGGCTCCCAACCCGTGACGAGGGAGGGCCCGCCGCCGGAAGCGGTGGGCACCCCGCCCGGTGAGGGCCGGGCGAGGGAAGGCGGGATGCGGCGTGAGCCGGCTTCATCCTGTACGAACCTTCTCCCGATACCTCCCCGGCGTGACCCCGAACTCACGGCTGAAGGCGTGCGACAGGGCGTACGGGCTGCCGTACCCCGTCTCGCGGGCGACCGTCGCCAACGGGGCGTCCGTGTCGCGGAGGCGGGTTGCCGCCAAGGTCAGGCGCCACCAGGTGAGGTAGGCCATGGGCGGGCGGCCGACCAGGGAGGTGAAGCGGCGGGCCAGGGTGGCGCGGGAGACGCCGGCCTCGGCGGCGAGGCGGTCGTTGGTCCAGGGGGCGGCCGGGTCGGAGTGCAGGGCGCGCAGGGCGGCGGTGGTGACCGGGTCGCTCAGGACCGTCGGCCAGGTGCCCGTCGCCGGGTCCGTCTGCGTCGTCCACGCCCGGACCATGTAGATCAGCAGCAGGTCGAGCAGGCTCGGCAGGGCCAGGCAGGAACCTGGGCGGCGATCGTCCAGTTCGCGGGCCAACAGGTCGACGGCGGAACGCAGTTCGGGGTGCGCTCCCACGCGGTTCGGCAGGTGGACGACCTGCGGCAGTTCCGCCATCAGCGGATGCACGCGGCTGCGGTCGAGGCGGTACTTGCCGCACAGCAGCTCCGCCTCACGGCCGCCCGTCCCCCTCGGTGACGCCACCCTCGCCTCCTCGAACGGCACCGCCCGCGCCGCCGCAGCCGAGTCCACCGGCCCGTCGGCCAGCACGTGCCCCGCGCCATGCGGCAGCAGCACCACGTCGCCCGTCCCCAGCGTCACCGGCTCGTCGTCCCCGTCCGGCAGCAGCCAGCAGCCGCCCGTCAGTACGACGTGGAAGCCCGCTCCGTCGTAGGGGGCGAGGCGTGTGCACCAGCTCCCGCTCACCCGCAGCCGGTTGGAGGAGGGGCGCCCGATGCGCACGGCGGAGATCGCGTCGCTCACCACGTCCATGGGGTCAGTGTAGCGGGAAGAGACGGAGGATGAGACGGATGCGTATTGAGATGAGGCAATGAGGCATTGGAATGCTCACCAGGGGCTCGTAGCGTCCTCTTCATGACAGATGACAGCGTGCGGAAGTTCGTGATCGGTGACGTCGAGGTCCTCCGGATCGTCGAGTGGCAGGCGCCCTACGTCCCCGCCCGGGACCTCGTCCCGGACTGCGACCCCGAGGTGTGGAAGGAGAACCGGGACCAGCTGGCCCCCGGCCACTGGGAGCCGGACAGCGATCGCGTCGTGGTCGCGCTCCAGACCTGGGTGGTGCGCGGTGGCGGTCGCACCGTGCTCGTCGACACCGGTGTCGGCAACGGGCGGGAGCGGCCCGGCAATCCGTTGTTCCACCGGCGGGACGGTGACTTCCTGGGGCGGCTGGAGAGGGCCGGCATCCTGCCGGAGGACGTCGACTTCGTCGTCAACACCCATCTGCACGGGGACCACGTCGGCTGGAACACCCGCGACGCCGACGGTGAGTGGGTGCCCACCTTCCCCAACGCCCGCTACCTCCTCCCGGCCGCCGACGACGCCCACTTCGGGCCCCGGGGCGGCTACGGGGGCGGCGTGCGCGTGGACGACCGGCTCATGTACGAGGACAGCGTCGCGCCCGTGCACCGGGCCGGGCAGGCCGTGCTGTGGGAGGACGAGTACCGGATCGACGAGCAGCTCGTCCTGGAGGCCGCTCCCGGCCACACCCCGGGCTCCTCCGTCCTCCGCCTCGCCTCGCGCGGCGAACGCGCCGTGTTCGTCGGGGACCTTGTGCACAGCCCGGTGCAGATCCTGCACCCCGAGTGCAGCAGCTGCTTCTGCCTGGATCCCCGCCTGGCGGCCGAGAGCAGGCGTCGCATCCTCGAACGGGCGGCCGACCAGCGCGAATTGGTGATCCCCGCGCACTTCGGCTCAGGCGGCGCGGTGGAGGTGCGGCGGGCGGGCGGAGGTTTCTCCCTCGGCCGCTGGGCCGCCTGACCGAGAGCCGCGTCGACAAGGACGCGCTACCCACGGTACTCATGGGACATGAGCGAAGACGGCGAACATGCGCCCGACGCACTCCTGCTCGGCGGGCGCTACCGGCTGATCGAGCGTATCGGCACCGGCGCCACGGGCACGGGCACCGTGTGGCGGGCACTCGACGAGTCGACGCGGCGGTACGTCGCCGTCAAGCGGCCCCTGCCGCCCGGTGACCCGGAGGACGA
The DNA here is from genome assembly GCF_044453765.1 of Streptomyces sp. NPDC051636. NCBI lineage: Bacteria > Bacillati > Actinomycetota > Actinomycetes > Kitasatosporales > Streptomycetaceae > Streptomyces > Streptomyces sp. NPDC051636. The sequence continues at coordinate 72,928 of NZ_JBITDA010000031.1, forward strand.
GGAGCACCGGCGGACCGCCCACCGGCTGCACCGCGAGGCACGCACCGCCGCCCGCGTCGACCACCCGGCCGCCGTCCGCATCCACGACGTCGTCCTCGAGGGCGGACTCCCCTGGATCGTCATGGAGTTCGTCCTGGGGGAGTCCCTCCACGCGGTCCTCGAACGCGGGCCCCTCCCCGCCCCCGAGGCCGCCCGCATCGGCCTCGCCGTCCTCGGCGCCCTGCGCGCGGCCCACGCGGTCGGCATCGTCCACCGCGACGTCAAGCCCGCCAACGTCCTCCTGGAGTCCGGCACCGACCGCGTCGTCGTCACCGACTTCGGCACAGGACACGTCCACGGCCTCGATTCCCCCGCCGACACCCCCTTCGTCGCCCCCGAGCGAAGGACGGAGCCCGGCGCCGGCCCGGCCTCCGACCTGTGGTCCCTCGGTGCACTCCTCCGTGCCGCCACGAAAGACGAGCCCGACGAGCACTCGGCCGCCCTCGGCCCGCTGCTCGCCCGCCTCCTGGCGCCGGAACCCGCCGAGCGGCCGGAAGCGGAGGAGGTGACGGCGGTGCTCGGCGCGATAGCCGAGGATGCCGGAAAATCCCGGCCGGTGCTGACCGCCACCCCCACAACGCCCTGATCAGCGCATTCGCTGCCAGTGGTCACTGGCGACGTGTGCGTACTCGGTGAATCCCCGTTACCGACGGGTACCCAAAGCCGCCGCTCCGGCATACCCTGCGCCTCATGACGGACTCGCAGGTCACGAATCAGGCCACCGGTACCAACCCCCTCGCCCCCGTCCCGGAGGGCGCCCGTACCGCCGCCGACGTGGTCACCCCGGAGCTGATCGCCCAGCTCACCAGGGGCGTCGCCGGGTCCGGCAAGACCGAGAGCCACACCCCGTTCACCGGCGAGAAGCTGGCCGACCTGCCCGAGTCCACCCCCGAGGACGTGGCCGCCGCCTTCGACCGCGCCCGCGCCGCGCAGGCCGTCTGGGCCCAGACCCCGGTACGGCAGCGCGCCGCCGTGCTGCTCCGCTTCCACGACCTGGTGCTCGAACGCCAGGCCGAGGTCCTCGACCTGATCCAGCTGGAGACCGGCAAGGCCCGCCTGCACGCCCACGAGGAGGTCCAGGCCGTCGCCGTCGCGGCCCGGCACTACGGTCGCAAAGCCCCCGCGTACCTGAGGCCGAAGCGGCACACCGGCGCCGTACCGACCCTCACGAAGGTCACCGAACTGCGCCACCCGCGCGGTGTCGTGGGCCAGATCGCCCCCTGGAACTACCCCCTCGAACTGTCCGTCGGTGACGCGCTCCCCGCCTTCGTGGCGGGCAACGCGGTGGTGATGAAGCCGGACACGGAGACCTGCCTGACCGCCCTGTGGGCCCGCGACCTGCTCATCGAGGCCGGCCTGCCCGCCGACGTCTTCCAGGTCGTCCTCGGCGAGGGGCCGGTGGTGGGACCGGAGGTCGTCAGACACGCCGACTACGTCTCCTTCACCGGCTCCACCCGCACCGGCCGCGAGGTCGCCCAGGCCGCCGCCGCCCGCCTGGTCGGCGTTTCCCTCGAACTCGGCGGCAAGAACGCCATGCTGGTCCTCGAGGACGCCGACATCGAGAAGGCGGCGGCGGGCGCGGTCCGTGCCTGCTTCTCCTCCGCCGGCCAACTGTGCATCTCCATCGAGCGGTTGTACGTCCACGAGGCGGTCGCCGACGCCTTCCTGGAGCGCTTCGCCGCCCGCACGAAGGCCATGCGGCTGGGCAAGTCCCTCGCCTACGGCGCCGACATGGGCTCGCTGGTCGGCGACCGGCAGCTGGCGGCCGTCACCCGGCACGTGGAGGACGCCGTCGCCAAGGGCGCCAAGGTGATCACCGGTGGCGTCGCCCGCCCGGACATCGGCCCGTACTTCTACGAGCCGACGATCCTCGACGGCGTCACCGGGCCGATGTCGGTGTGCACCGAGGAGACCTTCGGCCCGGTCGTCTCCGTCTACCGCTTCAAGACGGAGGAGGAGGCCGTCGAACTCGCCAACTCCACCCCCTACGGCCTCAACTCCTCGGTCTGGACGAAGGACGGCCGCCGCGGCCGCGAGGTCGCCGCCCGCCTGCGCACCGGCACCGTCAACATCAACGAGGGCTACGCACCCGCCTACGGCAGCGTCCAGTCCCCGATGGGCGGCATGAAGGACTCCGGCCTCGGCCGCCGCCACGGCTCCGAGGGCATCCTCAAGTACACCGAGGCCCAGACGATCGCGCAGCAGCGGCTGCTGCCGATGGCTCCCGCCCTGGGCATGGACGACGAGCAGTACGCCCGGTTCATGAGCCGCAGCCTGCGGCTGATGAAGGCATTCCGCTTCCGCTAGACAGCACCCGTTCTCAACGAGGAGAGCACGTGTCGCAGGAGAAGTCCGTCCACACCCGGGACGAGGACGGGTACGACGACGATCACGACGACGGTTACGACTACGACGTCATCGTGGTCGGATCGGGGTTCGGCGGGTCGGTGACCGCCCTCCGTCTGACCGAGAAGGGCTACCGCGTCGGCGTCCTGGAAGCCGGCCGCCGCTTCACCCGCGAGTCGCTCCCCAGGAACTCCTGGGACCTGAAGAACTACCTCTGGGCCCCCAGGCTCGGCATGTACGGCATCCAGCGCATCCACCTGCTGGGCAACGTGATGGTACTGGCCGGCGCCGGCGTAGGCGGCGGCTCGCTCAACTACGCCAACACCCTCTACGTACCGCCGAAGGCGTTCTTCGACGACCCCCAGTGGCGGCACATCACCGACTGGCAGGAGGAGCTGAAGCCGTACTACGACCAGGCGCGGCGCATGCTCGGCGTACGGCTCAACCCCACCATGACCCCCTCCGACGTGCACCTGAAGGCGGCGGCACAGCGGATGGGCGTCGGCGACACCTTCCACATGGCGCCGGTCGGGGTGTTCTTCGGGGACGGCGAGGACGCCGACGGGACGGCGAAGGCCAAGCCGGGAGAGCGGGTCGCCGACCCCTACTTCGGCGGGGTCGGCCCGGACCGCAGGGCCTGCACCGAGTGCGGCGAGTGCATGACGGGCTGCCGGCACGGCGCGAAGAACACCCTCAACGAGAACTACCTCCACCTCGCCGAGAAGGCGGGCGCGGTCGTGCACCCCATGACGACCGTCGTGTCCGTCACCGACGACTCGCGGGGCGGCTACGCGGTGGCGACCCTGCCCACGGACGAGAAGAAGAAGGGCAGGGGCCGCACCTTCACGGCCCGCCGGGTCGTCCTCGCGGCCGGCACCTACGGCACGCAGACGCTGCTGCACCGCATGAAGGCGAACGGACAGCTGCCCCGCGTCTCCGACCGGCTGGGCGAGCTGACCCGTACCAACTCCGAGGCCCTGGTCGGCGCGCAGACCGACAACCGGCGCTACCGCAAGGCGCACGGCACGCCGAAGGCCGACTTCACGCGGGGCGTGGCGATCACGTCGTCCATCCACCCGGACGAGAACACGCACATCGAGCCGGTCCGCTACGGCAAGGGCTCCAACGCGATGGGCGGCCTGTCCATCCTCCAGGTGCCGTACGCGGAGGGCTCCTCCCGCGTCCTGGCCTGGCTGGCGAACGCGGCCCGGCACCCGCTGCTGGTGGCCCGTTCCCTCTCCAACCGCCGCTGGTCGGAGCGGACCATCATCGGCCTGGTGATGCAGTCGCTGGACAACTCCCTGACGACGTACCTGAAGCCGAACGGCGTCGGCCGGGGCCTGCTGACCGCCCGCCAGGGCCACGGCGCGCCCAACCCCAAGCAGATCAAGGCCGCTTCGCAGGCCGCGTCCGCGCTCGCCGCCGAGATCAACGGCTTCGCGGGCAGCAACGTCGGCGAGCTGATGGGCACCCCGCTCACCGCCCACTTCCTCGGCGGCTGCCCGATCGGCGACTCCCGCGAGACGGGCGTGATCGACCCGTACCACCGGCTGTACGGCCACTGCGGCATCTCGGTCGTCGACGGCGCGGCGGTCTCCGCGAACCTGGGCGTGAACCCCTCGCTCACCATCACCGCGCAGGCCGAGCGGGCGATGTCGTACTGGCCCAACAAGGGCGAGGAGGACCCGCGTCCGGCCCAGGGGCAGCCGTACGAGCGGCTGAAGCCGGTCGAGCCCGCGCACCCGGCGGTCCCGGCCGACGCCTTCGGCGCCCTGCGGCTGCCGTTCCCGGGGATGCCGGCGGTGCCGCCGAAGATGTAGCGCGCAGGAAGGCCCGCGGGAAAGAGAGAAGGACCTGCACCCCCCTCCGAGCGCAGGTCCTTCTCTCTTACCGGGTTTTACCGGCTGTCTTTCTCACGCGCCGGCCGTGGCCTTGCGCCGGCGCACCGTGTACACGGCACCCGCGCCGAGGACGACGGCGACACCGCCGGCGAGACCGATGACCGGCAGCGCGGAGCTGGAGCCGGTCTCGGCGAGGCTGCCGTCGACCTGCGGCGTGTTGCCGGACGGCTTGTCGTCCGTCACCGGGGCCTTGCCGCCTTCCTGCGGCTTGGTGCCGTCCGTGTCGGTACCGGCGGAGACGATCTGGAACTTGTACGAGACATCGCCGAAGCCGGTGCACTCGGCGTCGTCGTCGCCGTAGATGGTCGCGCCGAGCGAGAAGCCGGCGCCGACCGGGGCGGACGACGCCACGTTGATGCGGAGCGGGATGTCGACCTCGTAGTCGGGCTTGAGCTCGTCGGTGTAGCCGACGTAGCCGACCGCGTAGCCCGCCTCGTCGAGGTCCTCCCAGACCTCGTCGTCCGGGTTCCAGGCCTGGAGCCGGACCTGCTTGCTCTTGAACAGCTCGTCGCCGTCCTTGTCGGAGGAGGCTCCGGCGAAGAAGTCGAGGTCCTTGAGCGTGGAGTCGGAGTTGTTGAGCACGTTCAGCGAGAACTTGTGCCAGCCGCTGCCCGCCGCGATCTTGCCGGGCAGGCCGGTGATGCTCACGTCGACCTTGGTGTCCTCGCACACGGACGGCTCGGGCTCAGGGGACTCCGACTCGTCCGGCGCGGTGGGCGTGGCCGTGGCGGTCGGGGTCGCCGTGGCGGTCGGCGTCGTGGTGGCGGTCGGCGTCGCCGTCGCGCTGGCGGTGCCGGTGGGCGTGGCGCTCTCGGTGCTGGTCGGCGCAGTCGGGGTCGGCGTGTCGGTCGGCGTCCCGGTCGTCGTCACCGTCTCGGTGGGGGCCGGCGTCGTCGACTCCTCCGCGAACGCGGCGGGCGCGGACAGCAGCGCGAGCGGGGCTATGGCAGCCGTCGCGGCCGCTGCGGCCATGGCACGGCGAAGCTTCATGAAGACCTCGGAGAGTCCGGTGTGCTGCGGGCGGCAGCACGGTTGGCGGCGGGCTCCGGCGTGTGGGGCGCGGGAGTGGTCCTTGGTTCTGCTGGTGTTACCGGTGTTGCTGGTGTTGCCGGTTTTTCTGAGTCAGCAGGTTTGATTCACGAGCCCCGTGAAGGGTTGCACCGCAACTCACAGGATTTTTATGTGGCCTGAGTCACAGCCGTGTGCTCCCTGAGGGGACGGCATGCCGAAGGGCCCCGCGGGACGGATCCGCAGGGCCCTTCGTTCGTCAGCACCGGCGTCAGGGCGGCGCCGGTGCCTGGGAGCGGCGCCGGGGGGAAGGTGCGCCGCATGCCTTGGTTGTTCCGCCGGCCGGCCCCGGGCGTCCCCGGAGCCGGCCGTTCTCTTGGGTGACCGGTCTGCTGTCCCCTGCCGTCCGGTCACTTTCCTGGAGCGAGGTGCCACGGCGCACGGCACGATCCGTACGCCTCATCGCTCCAGCGAGCCACGCGTGGTTCTTTCGGGCCCGCCCCTGGCTGGCACGGACACCCGGACCAACGATGCGGTGGGCCGGGCGGTCACGCGCCGTACGGGTGAGAGCGGGGCCGAATTCAGATACGGCCCCGGCACAGTTCGAGCAGCGTCATGGCCAGGGCCGTACCGGGCTTGCCCAGCGCCTCCCTGTAGTGGCCGAGGATCTCCATCTCGCGGGAGAGGTTCACCCGCCGGCCGCCGGAGGTGATCCGGGCCTCCTGGATGACGGCCGAGACGGCCATCCGTTCCTGGATCAGACCGATGATCCGGTCGTCGAGCGCGTCGATCCGCTCCCGGGCGCCGGTGATCAGCCCGGCGGCCTCGTCGGTCCTCGCGCCGGTCGTGTCGGTGGTGACGGTCATGTCGGGGTCTCCTCGGTGAGGGCGGTGCGCTGCCCCGCCCCGACATGACCCGGAAAACGCCAGGCGCCCCGGACCTTGTCGGCCCGGGGCGCCTGGGAAGTCGCTTGTCAGTTGCTCAAGCAGCACGACCATGGCAGCCGGTGGGCCGGTTGCCATAGGTAAAGAGGAAGGCCGAGTGCGTGAGCATGGGGTCAGTATGCCACGGAACTTTTCGGCGCCGGCCGGCATGTCCGAACCCGTCCGGCGTACGAGGACGAGGCCGTTCGGCGTACGAGGACGAGGCCGTTCGGGCCGACGGCGGGGGTCTTGGGGCGGCAGCCCCCAGGACGACGGCGAGGTCACCCTCGGCCACCCCGGTAGAATCGGCAAGTACAAGACCCCGCCCCACCGCCGGAAGGCACCCCGTGTCATCAGCGAACCCCGCAGCCGCTCCCGACACCGTCCTGGTCGTCGACTTCGGCGCGCAGTACGCCCAGCTCATCGCCCGTCGCGTCCGCGAGGCGCGGGTCTACAGCGAGATCGTGCCGAGCACCATGCCGGTTCAGGAGATGCTCGCCAAGAACCCCGCGGCGATCATCCTCTCCGGAGGCCCCTCGTCGGTGTACGAGGAGGGCGCTCCCCGCCTCGACCGCGAGCTCTTCGAGGCCGGTGTCCCCGTCTTCGGCATGTGCTACGGCTTCCAGCTGATGGCGCAGGCCCTCGGCGGCACGGTCGACAACACCGGCGCCCGCGAGTACGGCCGTACGGAGCTCCACGTATCGAAGGCCTCCTCCACCCTCTTCGAGGGCACCCCGGCCGAGCAGGCGGTCTGGATGTCGCACGGTGACGCCTGTTCCGCCGCCCCCGAGGGCTTCACGGTCACCGCGTCCACGGACGTCGTCCCGGTCGCCGCGTTCGAGAACGACGACAAGAAGCTGTACGGCGTCCAGTACCACCCGGAGGTCATGCACTCCACGCACGGCCAGCAGGTGCTGGAGCACTTCCTGTACCGGGGCGCGGGTCTGAGCCCGAACTGGACCACCGGCAACGTCATCGACGAGCAGGTCGCCGCGATCCGCGAGCAGGTCGGCGACAAGCGCGCCATCTGCGGCCTGTCCGGCGGCGTGGACTCCGCCGTCGCCGCCGCGCTCGTGCAGAAGGCCATCGGCTCCCAGCTGACCTGCGTGTACGTCGACCACGGTCTGATGCGCAAGGGCGAGACCGAGCAGGTCGAGAAGGACTTCGTCGCGGCCACCGGCGTCCAGCTGAAGGTCGTCGACGCCGAGGAGCGCTTCCTCACCGCGCTCCAGGGGGTCTCGGACCCGGAGGAGAAGCGGAAGATCATCGGCCGCGAGTTCATCCGTGTCTTCGAGCAGGCCCAGGCCGAGATCATCGCGGACGAGGGCCCCGCGGTCGAGTTCCTCGTCCAGGGCACCCTCTACCCGGACGTGGTGGAGTCCGGCGGCGGCACCGGCACCGCCAACATCAAGTCCCACCACAACGTGGGCGGCCTCCCCGAGGACCTCGAGTTCAAGCTGATCGAGCCGCTCCGCAAGCTGTTCAAGGACGAGGTCCGGATGGTCGGCCAGGAGCTGGGCCTGCCGGAGGAGATCGTCCAGCGCCAGCCGTTCCCCGGCCCCGGCCTCGGTATCCGTATCGTCGGCGAGGTGACGAAGGAGCGGCTCGACCTGCTCCGCGAGGCCGACGCCATCGCCCGCGAGGAGCTGACGGCGGCCGGCCTCGACCGGGACATCTGGCAGTGCCCGGTGGTCCTGCTCGCGGACGTCCGCAGCGTCGGCGTCCAGGGCGACGGCCGCACCTACGGCCACCCGATCGTCCTGCGCCCGGTGTCCTCCGAGGACGCCATGACCGCGGACTGGTCCCGGCTGCCGTACGACGTCCTCGCGCGTATCTCGACCCGGATCACGAACGAGGTCCGGGACGTCAACCGCGTCGTGCTCGACGTGACCAGCAAGCCCCCGGGCACCATCGAGTGGGAGTGAGCCCCTCGTAGGGTTCAGGTCCGCCGGAGAGTCCGCACCGGCTCTCCGGGCTTCCAGACCTCGGCGACCAGATGTGCGTCGTCCTCCACGCGGGTCCGTACGACCTCCGTCAGCTCGGTGCGGAAGAGGTGGAACGGCTGCGGCGGTTCCACCTCTTTCACGTAGGCCCCCTTCACGGCCGTATCGACGACCTCGAAGGCCCGCCCAGTGATCCGGATGTCCCCGCCGCCCGTCCCGGTGTCCGGCCCCGGATTCGTCTGCAGGGCGAATCTCGGATCCCGTCGCAGGTCGAGGGCCTTGAGCGAGTTCGGCATCATGCCGAGCCACAGCTCGCCGCGCACGAAACGCACCTCGAGACCGGTGGTACGGGGGGAGCCGTCCTTACGGAGTGTGGCGAGGGCGTGGTGCCGGAACGCTCCGAAGCGCTCCTCCACGATCTCGGCGAACCCGGGTTCGGTCGCGCGGAAGTCCGACCAGTTCACACGGGCCAGTTTCCCGGCGATACCCGACAGATTCTGTCGTGTATTCGCTGCCTACGTCATCTTTACAAAACACCTCTGCCCTTTTGCCCTGACCGACGGTAACTTCCGCCCCGTAAAGCAAACCCAGTGCTGGAGGACCTATGCACGGGCCCACCCCGCCTCTGCCGCTGCCCAGCGACCAGCTGCGGTTCGCGATGCCGCCGATGCACGACTCGGTCGAGGACGAACGCCGGCACCGCAGGGAAAGGCTCGCGGGCGCGCTCCGCGTCTTCGGGCGGTCCGGATTCGAGGACGGGGTGTCGGGGCACATCACCGCGCGCGATCCGGAGTTCACCGACTGCTTCTGGGTGAACCCCTTCGGGATGCCGTTCAAGCACGTCACCGTCAGTGACCTGGTCCTGGCCAACCAGGACGGGCAGGTCATCCAGGGCCGCTACCACGTCAACCAGGCCGCGTTCACCGTGCACGCCCAGGTGCACGCCGCCCGCCCGGACGTCGTCGCCGTCGCCCACTGCCACTCGGTGCACGGCCGGGCCCTGTCCACGCTCGGCGACCTGCTCGACCCGATCACCCAGGAGAGCTGCGCCTTCTACGAGGACCACGCCCTGTACGACTCGTACACCGGCGTCGCCGTCGACGCCGACGAGGGCCGCCGGATAGCGACCGCGCTCGGCAGCCGCAAGGCGCTCGTGCTGCGCAACCACGGGCTGCTGACGGTCGGCGACTCGGTGGACGCCGCGGCCTGGTGGTTCCTGTCCATGGAGCGGTCCTGCCAGGTGCAGCTGATGGCGAAGGCGGCGGGCCGACCGCACCTCATCGACCACAAGCTCGCGGTGGCCACCCGCGAGCAGCTCGGCGGTGACCTGGTCGCCTGGATCAACTACCAGCCGCTGTGGCAGGACATCAGCCGCAGCGAGCCCGATCTGCTCTCGTAAGGCTCTCGTAGGCTTCAGAAGCCCCGCAGCACCGCCGCTTTCGTCATCGCGAACTCCTCGTCCGTGAGCACCCCGTCCCGGTGCAGCTCGCCCAACTCCCTCAGGCGGCGCAGGAGTACGTCGTGATGGTCGGCCGGCGGCGGTTCGGCCGCCCCCGTGCGCGACCACCGGTCGGCGTGCTCGGCGCCGCGGGTGGACGGGTGTGGCAGCCGCGCGGTCACCGCGGCCGCGACCAGCGCGGTGAGCAGGTCGCGGCGGACACTGCCCCACAGGTCGAGGGCGTAGGGGTCCTTCTCGGGCGGCAGCTTGGAGAACACCGTCTCGCGGGTGACGAACCGCAGGAAGCCGTCCTCGTACCCGGAGTTCGGCAGCCACTCGACCTGCACCAGGTCGCCGACGTCGATGATCCGCGGCCCGGTGGCCCGCTTGACCCGGTCGGAGGTGTCGGCCCAGTCGATGCGGACCTGGCTGCCGTCGAAGGAGACCGTGCCGTCGGAGGACCGCACCGAGACCGGCACCGGCGGCCCCGGCAGCAGATAGGCCTTGGTGGGCTCCTGGGGGATCTGGTCCAGCAGCAGGGCGTGCCGGATCTCCTCGGCGACGTACTCGGCCACCCCCGAGCGGTCCACGTCCACGGTCAGCCGGTAGGGGTCGGCCGCGTCCGGCAGCCGCCCGCCCGTCGCCTGCAGCAGCGGGTCGGCGCCCTCGCGCAGCCGCATCCGCAGCCGGCCGCGTTTGCGCTCGGGCTCGTAGACGACACCCGAGACGGCCTCCAGGGGCACCGTGATCTCCCCGTACGTCTGCCGGAACAGCGGTACGGAGCGGTGGAGTCCCGGCGTGATCCGGACCGTGCTGCCGTCGAAGGCCCAGGTCCCGTCGCGCTGGATGATCTCGGCCATACCGGAATTCTCGCAGCAGGGTCAACACCGCGGGACCGGCTTCACCCGCGGTGACCACACCTGCCGGACGCGGAAGCCGTGGCGTAGGGCACAATTCGCTGTCGTCGCAGGGGAGTACCAGGGCGACGGCCGGGACGACAGGGCCTGAGGGCGGTGCCGGCCGTGCAGGGGGTCGTGGGGAAGGCGGGCGTCGGACGTGGCGGTGCAGGAGGCGAGACAGGGCGCGGACACGGGCGTCCACGCGGGCGGCTGCGCCTGCGGGGACTGTCCGCACGGGGCGCGTGCGGGACACCGGCGGGCGGTCGCGGAATTCCTGCTCAAACGGGACGAGTTCGCGGCCGGGCAGGGCCTGCCGGCGGCGGTGGCGCACTCCGCCTCGGCTTCCCGGCAGTGGGTTTCGGAGGAGCTGACGCAGTCGGCCGAGGTGGTCGCCGAGCGCGGCCGGGCGGACGGCGAGGCCTGGCTGGCCCGCCTGTGGCTGCGGACCGTGTGGACGGTGTGGGCGGCCGTCGTGCTGCTGTTGCTGACCCAGTCGCTGACCGCGATCGGCGCGGGCTGGACGAGCGCGCGCACCGCCGGACTGCTCGCCGCGCTGGTGACGGCCGGGACGCTGACCGCCGCCTCGTGGTTCCACCGGGCGCGCGGCGGAGTGCTGGCCCCGGTCATCGGTGAGGACAACCGGATGTCCGCCTCCCGTACCGTGGCGGCGGGCTGGGTGCTGTTCGTGGCGTACGCGGTGCTGCTCCTGGCGGGCCGGCTGGCCGCCGCATCCGGACACGCCGAACGCGACGCGCTGATCTCCGGTCTCGGCCTCGCGCGCGGGGCGGGCGTGGTGACCGTGCTCGCCGTGGTGTGCGGGATCGCGGTGCTGGTACGACGGGTGGTCGGGACGCGGATCGCGGGGCAGCGGCTGCAGAAGGTGCCCGCGCACCGGCCGAGAGCCGCCGACCTGCTCACCGACGACGCCGGGCGGGGCACCTTCGCCGACATCCAGTACGTCGTCATCAGCGCCGTCGCCCTGGTGTTCGCCGCCGTACGGCTCGCCCGCCGCCCCGACCAGCTGCCGGACCTGCCCTGGGGGCTGGCGGTGGTGGTGCTGGTGTCGGCGGCCACCTACCTGGCCGGCAAGTACGCGGAAGGCGGGCGCCCGGTGATCCACTCCGTGGTCCGCGCGCGTGAGGCGGGCGACCTGGACGGGCCGATCCGCACCGGCGACGACATCGAGATCCGCGGCACCGGCTTCGTCCCGCCCGGCGCGCAGACCGCCGACCGCCTCTCCCGCATGGTCGTCCGCATCGGCGCGGTCAACGTCCACGTCCCGCTGGTCCCGGTCACCGGCGGCTTCAGCAACCCCACGGACACCGTGCTGACGGTGCCGGTGCCGGTCGAGGTCGAGCCCGGCCAGGTGGAGGTCCAGGTGGTCACGGCGGCCGGGGTGGCGACGAACCGGTGCCTGGTCGAGGTGGCCGAGTGACGGGGGTGCGGGCGCATGAGCGACGACGTCCTGTCCGTGATCCCGACCGACCCGCACTGGCAGCCCGAGCGGGCGGCGGGGGAGCGGGCCGCCGCGCTGGTCACTGAGCCGGCTCCCGGCCACCCCGACGGTGTCGACGCGGAGACCGACGTCGACTGGTACGACACCCTCACCGTCGTCGACTGCGGCCAGAACCTGCGGCGCATCGGTTGCCCGCACTGCGGCTCCGAGATCGACCGCGCGTGGTACGAGGACCTGGTCGAGGACCACCCGGAGGGCTTCTCCGCCCTCACCTTCCCCGTCCCCTGCTGCGCCACCGCCACCTCCCTGAACACACTGGACTACGACTGGCCGTGCGGGTTCGCCCGCTTCGAGATCGCGGTCCGGAACCCGGAGCGCGACTGGTTCACGGACGAGGAACTGACCGCCGTCGCGGATGTCCTCGGCCACCCCGTACGGCAGACACGGGCGCACATCTGACGCATCTCCGACCCATCCGGCCCTCCGCAGATACCGGGAAAACGTGTCCGACAGGATTGAGCGGACTCCACTCGTCGCACGTATCGTCTGTTGATGGGTCTCGGCACGGCGGGCGAGAGGCGGCTAGAGCGATGACTCACAGCATGCGCATGGACACGCACACCCCCTATCACGAGGGCGGCGGCCGCGGCTGGCGGGACACCGCCACCCACTACGCGCTCCTTCCCCTGCGCCTTTTCCTCGGCGTCACCTTCATCTACGCCGGCCTGGACAAACTCACCGACAGCGCCTTCATGAAATCCGGCGGCTCCGGCTCGATCGGCGACACCATGCGCTCGGTCCGGGACTCCTCGGCCATCCCCGCCCTGGTCGACCTGGCCCTGAAGAACCCCGTCGGCTTCGGCTACGGCATCGCCCTGGCCGAGCTGGCCGTCGGTATCGGCACGCTGCTCGGCCTGCTCACCCGCCTCGCCGCACTCGGCGGCGCACTGGTCTCGCTCAGCCTGTGGCTGACGGTGAGCTGGGCCTCCGACCCCTACTACTACGGCAACGACCTGGCCTACCTGATGGCCTGGCTGCCCCTCGTCCTCGCCGGCGCCCCGTACCTCTCGCTGGACGCGGCCCTGCGGTCCAGGCGACGACAGCGCGCGGGCAGTTACAGCTAGGCAGTTTCGTTTGGATCAGTCGGTCGTTGGTCCGGGTGTGCCGTTGACTGATGCGCAGTGGGCGCGGATCGAGCCGTTGCTCCCGGACCGG
>NZ_JBITDA010000032.1:0-82783 GCF_044453765.1 Streptomyces sp. NPDC051636
CAACGTCCCTGATGGGGCCGTTTCCGCGCGGTCCCGGGCCCGCCTCCAGGACGGGAGTCGCGTATTCGCATCCGATGCAATTGGCGTCGGTTGGAACATCGGTACAGCGGTTAACGCTAAGTCAGTGATCATGGTCCGGTCGGTGCGAGCGCGCTGACGCGGTTCTCGTACTCGCGGCGGGCCTTGCGCTGGGCCGGGACCGCGATAACGCCATGGCCGCCGTCGAGCGGCTGGCAGCGGGCGAGGAGTCGGAGGTGCACAGCGGGGGCGGCGCTGACGCGCAGGGTGTAGCCCTGGCCACGTCGTACGGCCACCCCCTGGTCGAGCGCATCCCGCTCGGCGGGCTCCAGTTCGGAGGCGCTCAGGAAGTCGGCGACCTTGCCCGGCATGTCGAGAACGACCGGCAGCTCCGGGGCCGGAGCGCCAGGGTCGGCGGCCGTGCGCTCGGGCAGGAGGTCGGCGACGGCGGTACGGATGGCGCCGCGGCTGACGCCGTGGTCACGGGCGAGGGCGGCGATGGATCGGCCTTCCAGGTACGCGGTGCGCACGTCGGCGGTCTTTGCGGCCGCCACGGCGGGGCGGCGCCCGCCCTTGTTGCCCTTGGCCTTGGCGGCCCGCAGTCCGTCGTAGGTCAGCTCCCGTTGGAGGTCGCGCTGGAGTTCGCCGGCGGCGGCGAGGGTCTACACCATGAACTTCACGGTGGACAACAGCTCGCCGGTGCGCGGGTGGCGGGCGGTGAGGTCCATCGCGGAGAACGCGCCGTCGTGGATGCGCAGCGCGACCTGGTCGCGGTGGAGGACGTCGAGCACGTCGAGGATGTGCCCGGTGCCGCGTACGAGGTGGAACATCTCGGAGATGTGCACGGTGTCACCCGGCCGCGCGTAGTTCATCAGCTCGCGGAACTTCGGCCGCTGGAGCGGGTGGAGACGGCTGGAAGTGCCCGGCTCCTCCTCGAAGACGACCGGGCCCTCGATGCCGGCCTCGTCCAGGACAAGGTTCTGCCGGGCGGTCGACTGCTGGTCGGTCGAGACCCGCTTGTAGACCAGATTCGCCACCGAAGGACCCCTTCCGTACAGAGGAATGGACCCTATCTGTCGTCAAACCCTGTCAGCAATCACCATCGGATCTGATTGGATTCGAGCCCCCGCGAACCCCCGGATTGCACGGGTTCATTGGAGGTACCGGCCGCCTGTCGTCAAACGTTCGTTTACCGACATTCGGCTCAGACGGGCGTTGCATTCATGACGGTGTGGCTTCTCGGGCTTCGCCAGGCTCTGGGCCGGCGATCGGCTCGATGCGTGGCTGGGCGAGTCGGGCGTAGTCGGCGCCTGAGATGGCTGCTGACCGGTCTAGGCGGGCGGCGTTGAAATAGAACTGCGGTCGGGCGATGATCGCGGGGTCGGCGACGAGTTCGAGGTCGGGATCGAAGGCGACGGCGTCCAGGTCGACGCGCCGGTCGCCTGGGACGACCGCCAGCACGTGGCGAGTGGTCTTCTTGTCGGTTTTGACTCTGAGGATGATGCACTTCGCTGCCTGGGAGGCGGGGTGTCCTCGCAGGGCGCTGACCGAGTCCGTGGTGCCGTCCGGTTCGTGATCGATGAGCTGGTAGGGCGTCTGGGTGGTGTCGAGCAGGGTGATCAGGCGCTGGTAGGTGTCATTGTCGGGCACGTTTCATCCTCTTTTTCGGTTTTTGCTGTGGTGGTGCGGTGGGTGCGTTCGATGGCCTGGCCCCAGTAGGTTCCGGCGATCATGAGCATGGCGCCGAGAGTGGCCCAGAGGGTGAGCCGTTCGCCGCCGACGCTGATCCCGATGGCGACAGCCCAGATCGGTTCGGTGCCCAGCAGCAGGCTGGCCCGGCTGGCTGAAGTGCCTTGCACGGCCCAGGTCTGGGCGAGGAAGGCGAACACGCTGCAGAACAGGGCGAGATAGATCAGCTGGGTCCAGGTGGTGGCACTGCTGTGGACCAGGCCAGGCAGGTGGGTGACGGCGAGCGGCAGGAACAGTGCCGTGCCGACGACGGTCTGGGCGGTCGTCAGGTGCAGCGGGTCCATGGGACGGCCCGCGGTGAGCCGTCCGACGAGAGCGACGTGCCCGCCCCGGACGACTGCGGCGGCGAGCATCAGCACGTCTCCGAGCCGTGGTGCGTGCAGCCCGGTGCTGGAAGTGAGCAGACTGACCGCCACAACGCAGAGTCCGGCGGCCAGGAAGAACGTCCACGGCAGCCGGCGGCTGCCGGTGCGGTCCAGCAGCGGTGTCAGCACGATGGTCAGGCTGATGATCAGCCCGGCATTCGCGGCGCTGGTGTACGCCACCCCGTAGGTCTCCAGCACGAGCACGGCCGCCTGGGTGACTCCCAGTAGCGACCCGACGCGAACCTCCGCGCGGGTCCACCGGCGCCTTCGGCGGCGGGAGGCGACCAGAGCTCCACACGCGAACGCGGAGATCGCATACCGGGCGAACAGGACCGCCAGGACCGGGAGTGCGGCGGTGGCCGTCTTGGCCGCGAGATAGCTGGAACCCCAGACCAGCGCGACCAGGAGAAGTACCGCATCGGTGCGGCGGGCAACATGCATGCCTCCACGCTGCCCCACCAGTAGGTTGAAGGCTACAACCAACTTCTAAACCTAAGGTGTAGCAGCCCTACACTGTCAGAGTGGATGAACGGCAGCTGCGCATCCTGCGCGAACTGGGAGACCTGGGCAGCGTCAGCGCGGTCGCCGAGGCACTGCACGTGACACCTTCCGCGATCTCGCAGCAGCTGCGACTGCTGCAGCGCTCGATCCCCGTTCCGCTCACCGAACGCGCCGGACGCCGCGTGGTACTGACCGACGCTGGGCAGGCCCTGGCCGCGGCGGCCATCAAGGTCGAGACCGCCCTGGCCCAGGCCCGGCACACGATCACCGACTTCGCCGAGCAACCTGACGGCGACGTGTCGGTGGCCGCGTTCCACAGCGCAGCGTCCGCGTTCTTCCCGCCCCTGCTGCGCAGCCTCGCCGGCCCCGGCCGACCCCGCCTGGCGCTCTCGGACGAGGACGTCGCCCAGGACCGCTTCCCCGCTCTCACCCGTCACCACGATCTCGTGCTCGCACACCGCCTCGACCACGGCGGGCCGTGGCCACACAGCGTGACGTCCACAACGCTGCTGCGCGAGCCCCTCGACGTCGCCCTGCCGGCCGGCCATCCGCTGGCGTCCAAGCCTCTGCTTACGCCCCGGGACGTGGCGGACCAGCCGTGGATCACGGTGCACGGTGGCTTCCCGCTGATGTCCACCATCGAGGCCATCGCCAGCGTCGCCAACCGCCGACTCGACATCGTCCACCGCATCAACGAATTCGCGGTGGTCACCGAGGTCGTCGCCGCCGGCGGCGGCCTCGCGCTGATGCCCCGGTGGACCGCCAGGCCGCACCCCGATGTCGTCCTCAGGCCGCTCAGCGGAGTACATGCTCGACGCGCCATCGACGTCCTCCACCGGCCCGAGCGAACCGCCCGAATGGCCGTCCGAACGGTCCTTGCCGAATTGCAACGCGCCGCCGCGCAGATCCAGGGCCGAGACCGCTGAGCCACCCCAGTTGGGAGTCCCAGGCAGCGAGTCTCGACCTCCGCGAAGCGCCCGACCGGCGAGGCACGCACGCTGATCACCGCCCTGGTCGGCCACTGACCCCTCAGTCCTGCTCGCCCCCGTCGTCGTCCTCGTCCAGCTCCGGCGCGTCCGGGTCGCGCAGCGGGCGCAGTGCACCGGCGGCTGGAGTGGAGGCGGAGAAGCTGTAGCGCCCGAGCAGGTTGAGGTTGCGGTGCTTGAGCGGGGAGAGCCGGGCAATGTCCTCCTCGCGGATCTCGTGGCCCTCGGCCTGGAGCTGGGCGACGGCGGCGTCGATGTACCGGGTCGTCCAGAGCACGATGGCGTTGAGGACCAGGCCGAGCGCGCCGAGCTGGTTCTCCATCCCGTCCCGGTACGCCTGGTGGATCGTGCCGCGCTTGCCGTGACACACGTCCCGGGCCAGCTTGTGGCGGGACTCCTGCACGGTGAGCTGCCGGTTCACCTGCCGGCGGTAGGTGTCATCGACCGGATCGATCACCCGCAGCAGGTGCTCGGTCTTGGCGATGCGCCCGTACTCCGCGAACGCCGCCCCCAGCGGGGTCGGGCGCCCCTCACGGCCGAACATGCGCAGCAGGTCGTAGGCGCGGACCTGGTTGGTGACCAGGGAACCGGCGACCTTCAGCATGTCCGGCCAGTGCGTGATCACCTTGTTCAGATTCACACGGTTGCGCGCCAGGTCCTCCACCGCTCCATACGTACCGGTCTCGACGCCGGGCATCGTGGCGCGCCAGAACCGCTGGTCGTCCAGGTCGCGGAACCGCGGGCTGAAGTTGTAGCCGAGGATCTTGAACAGGCCGAACACCATGTCGGAGTACGAGGCGTTGTCGGTGGCCACCATCTCCGGCTTTACCCCGCCGTCCGGTTCAGCAGCGCGTCCAAGATGTGCAGGGAGTCGCGCGGGGTCCCGGGGACGACCATTTGCCCGATGCCCGCGACCTGGTCATTGACGGCGTTGAGCCAGGTGATGCCCCGCTTGAACCCGAAGTACTTCGGCGACGGCGCCGCGTTCACGGTACGGACGGGGACGACGAACCGCAGCCCGTCCACCGAGGCGAGCAGGCCCTCGCCCCAGAACTTCACAATGGGCACGGCGGCCTGGGCCTCGATGAGCCATGCGTTCGCCGCGGCGATGGTGTCGGCGCGCAGGTAGTACTGGTCGACGTGCACGAGCCGGGCCCGGGTCAAGGCCTCTTAGCCTGGGTTGACCACCGGGGCAAGGCCGATGTTGCACGCTTCGGACACCAGAAGTGCGACCACCGAGGTGGGCAGGTCCTTCATCCGGGTGGTGCCGTCGCCGAGGTGGACGAAGGCGTCGAGGAAGCCTGTCCAGGCGTTCACCTCGAACAGCAGATCCGGCAGGTCGATCTTCGGGAGCATCTTCTCGACCCGCTTGCGCAGCCAGGTCAGGGACTTCGGCTCGCCGAGCGCGCCGAGCTTGTCGACGTTCAGCTTCACCCGCCCGTCGTCCTGCACCTCGATGGACACCTTCGCCGCCGGCCCCGCCTCTTCCAGGCGTTCGGCGAGCTGCTTCCACCCGGCGTCCAGGCCGCGCACCAGCTCCGCCAGGTGCTCTTCCACGGGCATGTCCAGGCTCAGCCCGGCCAGCACGTCCTCCTCGACCGCGTCCCAGTCGGGCCCGTCCAGCAGACGGGCGCGCGGGTTGGACCAGCGGTGCGAGGGCGAGGCGAACACGTCACGGTTGTTCAGGGCCCGGTGCAGCTGCTCCAGCACGCACACCACGTACGCGTCCCGGTCCACCGCGCCCTGCGGCTGCTCGGGGTTGGCGTACACCGCCTTGCGCCACGCCGGCGGCACCAGCTTGTCGTCCACCTCGCGCGGCAGCAGCGGCTTCACCCCCACCTTCCGCCGCGCCAGGGCAGGCAGACCCCGCACTCCGGCCAGAACCCGCTTCCCGGCGCTCGCCGCGTCCAGCGCCTTCGACTCGCCCAGCAACGCCAGGAACGGACGCACCGTGGCGTACCGGGTCGCCAGCGCGGCCCGCGTCGCGACCTCGGCCGAATCCTCGTCCTCGGGCACCAAGGAGACCACCGTGGCCGCGGCGGTCACCAGGGCGGCGCGTGGGGCGACTTCCTCCACCGCCGTCCACAGTGCGGCCACGTCCAGGTCCGCGCCGTGCTCCTCACCAGCTCCAGCTCCTCGAACAGCACCTTCGCTGCCCGCGCGAGCGTGCGCGACGCCTTCTCCAGCTGCGGCAGCGTGGACAGCCGTTCCTTCTCCGTCTTCCGCTTCGCGGTGTTCAGCAACCGGGTGGCCATGAGGACCTGGAACAGGTCCAGGGCCTCGTCAATCGCCTTCGCCTCCAGGTGCCGCATCACCGCGGTGAGCATCGCCGTGCGCTTGGGCTCCGCCGCCCGCTCCAACAGCGGCGCCTTCGACCCCAGCGCGTACCGGGCCAGCGCCGCCATCCGGTTCGGCGGGATCTGCGACAGCTTCAGCCTCCCCAGCCGGTACGCGCCGATCTCGTCTACCCGCTCCAGCGCGCGGGCGAACGCCGTGCCCGTCGTCCGCGTCGGCGGTCGGCGCAGTCGCTCCAGCTCCGAGAACCGCGAGCCCTCTGGCGTCTTCAGCGTCGCCACCAGGTCACCGGGCAGCGCCGGGTCCGCCCGCCGCGCGGCCCCCGCAACCGCGGCGTGCAGCCGCTTCTCCGCGACCTTCCGGGCCTCTGACACCTGCCGGGCCAGCACCGACACCCCGGGCAGCAGCACCCGATGACGGCGCAGCCAGCCCACCGCCTGGTTGAACAGCGCCACCGGCCCCTCGGCGTGCGTCCACGCCCGCCCGTGCAGGAAGGTGAAGGTACGGAACCGCCGAGACCACTCCGCACCCTCGTACTCGCGGTACTCGTAGGCGTCCCGGATCTCCCACGCGTGCTCGTACGCCGTCGGCTTGCGCTCGGTGTACCGCTTCACGCACGAGACGTCTTCGATGTCGAGCTGCGCTGCCAGGTGCTCGACCACGACCCACGGCACATCAAGCGGGTCGTCCGGGAGGAACCGGCCGATGTAGCGCACGGTGCACATCTGGAGAGCGAACCCGAGTCGGCTGTGGTCCCCGCGCCGCTTCGCGATCAGCTTGCGGTCCTCGTCGTCCAGGAAGAAGAACCTCTCCAGCTCCGGCCTGGTCGGCTCTTCGTTGAACTTGCCGTACGACGCCGCCTGCTCGTCGGTCAGGAACTCCACTGGCATGAGCGTGAAGCTATCGGCGCCCGGAGCCGCTCAGGGATCTTCCGCCGAACATCACCGCCGGGCCTGCCACCTGTGCTAGACGCCATGATCACCGGCTTAGCGTTAACCGCTGTACCGATGTTCCCCGAGGCCGAACCCCTGGCCTGCGGAACGGAAGAGCACTGAGTTCACCGACGTACGCAGCGCGCGCTCTGTCCGCTGTCGACTGAACTTCTCCGACCACGGGCCGGGCGCCCGCCCGCCTGGACGGCGTTCGTATGTCTCGTAGAGAGTTTTCTGGCTCCGCTGCCCCGCTGGCAGAGGTTCCTTGATGTACTGAGTCGGCGGTGGCATGCCAGATGGCAGGCCCCACATCATGAGTGCCAGCACTGTCGCGGTCATGACCAACCCCAGCGCTACCAAGGCGCGGGAGGCACGCAGACCATATCCGGAGAGTATCCAGTACGCCCCCAGCAAGCCGCGCTCCACCGCCGTTGTCTCAGGGGTTCGGTCGTGGCGGCGCATCTCCATCTCGCCGTAGTAGAAGTCCGCCGAGCCGGGCTCGTCCTTGCTGTCCTGAGGTGCCTTGCGCAGCTGTCGGTAGGTCGCGGCCACTTCCGCCGGTTGCGGGATGCGGTCGGAGGGCGAGCCGGGGAGCCAGCGACGGGGTGGGCTGGGGCTGCTAATTGCCCGGGTAGCGCGCCAGTGGTGTTCTTCGGCCAGAGTGCGGCGGCGGGTCCACCGAAAGGGCGGGCGGATGTACCAGCCTTCCGGAACGGGGGCGAAGGTGCAGTGGCCTTCGATGCGGAGTTGGTCGAGGTGGAAGGCTCCGAAGAAACGGCATGCGCTTAGGTCGGTGTCGGTCAGAACCAAGTGGGCAGCGTCGACACCGCGTACCGAGGTCACACGTACCCCGCGGTCGGCGTCGGCCAACAAGCTCTCGTCTACTGCCATGACGTCGGAGGGGGTGAAGGAGGTGGGGTGGGCGGTGACGGCAACGGGCGATGAGAGCACCGCGTCTGTGAGATCAGCTGTCGCGTAGCGCAGGCGCAGGGCTGCCGTCGACATCCACCGTGTGCGACGACAGTTGACTGCAGTGGCCGCGATCTCGATCGTCGCTGGTGTCTCAAAGACCGCACCATCGAGACCGACGCTCCCCACGCATACCAGGGGCCCGAGCATCGATTCTCCGGCAAACGTCGCCCTATCGAATCGGGCGTCGCAGTGGAACCTCGCCAGGTCGAACCGAACCACGCCACTAAATGTCGCCCCGGCGAACCAGGCGTCGCCTTTGAATCTCGCCCCGGCGAACCAGGCATCGCCGTTGAATGTCGCGCCGTTGAAAAAGGCGTCGCGGGTGAATGTCGGCACTGTGAACCAGGCGTCGTCGCTGAACATTGCCCCGGTGAACCAGGCGTCGCCGATCATGAGGGCTGAGGTGTCCGGGTCGCGGAGGGCATCGAGGAGGGAGCGGAGGAGCGGTCCGGTGAGGCGGGTACCGCGGTGGTCGAGGGGGGCGCCGGGGTACAGGAGTGCCAGGTAGGAGTCGCGTTCCGCTGGGCTGGCGTGGGCAAGGCAGGCGGTGCGGTAGGGGAGGTGGCGGCCGCGGCAGCCGACCGGGTCCGTGACGGGGTCGGCACCGTGCCCGCAGTGCTCCCAGGAAGGTGGTTCCTGCGGGGCTGCGGGGGCGGTGCTCACGGTCCGCACGGGATCGGCTGTGCCATGCCTCCCATTGTCGGTGGTTGGCCTGGTCCTGGGCGGTTTCCTCGCGGCCGCCTCACAGGAATCACCCGCTCGGCCGGTCGCCAAACCAGCGCGGCCCCACTCGTACGAGGGACGCCCTGCAAGATCCCCACCGTTTGCGGCTGGTGACGATCCTGCTGGCTTATTCGGTCACGCGACGAGGGAGAGGTCGAGGCGGGCAAGGTGGCTGACGCGGGTGCGGTCGAGCGGGTGGCCGTTCCACCAGGCATCGAGGGGTATGAGGTTGAGCGCAACGGCGGAGAAGATGTGCTCCAGGTGGGTCTTCTGGAGACCGAGATAACGGGCGCGTCTCATCCCGGTGACCGCGACGGCCTGGTGGATGGTTCCCTCGATGCTCGCGCGGGTTGCGTACTTGGCTCGCCACTGCTCGTCGCCCTGCTGGAGGCGGGCATGGTCGAGGACTTCTTGAACCTCGCGGGGTTGCAGGGAGAGGGTTCGGCCGCCGGTCTTCGAGCGGGTGCACTGGTCGCGCACCGGGCAGGGGCGGCATGTGTCCTTGTCGAACTTGATGACGATGGCTTTGGTGCCGCGCAGGGTAGCGGGACTCCACCAGGTGCTGGTGTCCCCGCGTGGGCAGGTGGCCTGCCGCTTGTCCCAGTCGATGGTGAAAGCGGTGCGGTCGAAGCCGGCGCCGGCACGTGCCTGGGGGGAGCTGTTCAGCAGAACCGGGGTGACCAGGGTGATCCCGAAGTTCTTCTTCATGCCCACGATCAACTCGGCGGAGGCGTAACCGGAGTCGAGGAAGTGCTCGGCGGGCAGGAGATCGCGGGCGGCGAGCATGCGATGGACCGGTTCGGTCATTTCCGCGTCGGTCACTGTGGCGTCGGTGGTCGCGATGCTGGTGATCAAGCGCGGCGGTGGTCCGTCGGCTCCAGGGATCAGAGCCTGGCCGCCGGCAGCCGAGTCCTGGTCATCGGGATCGTCGCAGGACTCGCTGATGTGGATCTTGTAGCCGGTCCACCAGGAGCCCTGTTTGAGGCCGTAGCGCGCGTCGGTGTCGTACGGGGAGGCCAGCCGCAGTCTGCCGGGCGGGAGGTCTTTGCTCTCCCGCCGCTTCACCTCCGTCCCGGCCTCGGTCACGGTGCGGTGGTAGTTCTGCACCCACATCATGCGCAGGACCTGCACCGCCGGGAGTTCGCGCAGCCAGGCCGGGGCATCAGGGGCGTGCACCGTCTCCAGCAGCGCGAACCCGTCCCGGCCGTAGACCAGGGCCATCTCCTCGCGCTTGCTCGTGGAAGTCGGCGGGTGCCAGGAGTGAGTCCGCGGGCCGTAGCGTTCGGCCCATTCCCGAACGGGCACCGCCGGGGTCAGCCAGTCCGGGGCCGCGCAGGCCAGTGCCTCCAGCGCGGCCCGCAGTGTCTCCCCGGCCAGCTCCAGCCTGTTCAGGTCGCGTACTGCCGCCAGCACGCGGGTGGAGTCGGTGCGCTGCTTGCCTCCGGCCTTCACCAGTCCCCGGTCCTTGAGGGCGGTCAGCAGCAGGTCGAGCACCTTCTCCTCCATCCCGTGCTCAACCAACCGTGTGCGGAACTCGGACAGCACCGATGCGTCGAACCCGGGGTCATCCAGCTCCAGGCCGAGCGCGTATTTCAGGTCCATGCCGTACCGCACCCGATGCGCTGCCTCCCGGTCGGTGAGGTTCTCGGCGAACTGCAACACCGTCACCAGCGCGAGCTGGCCCGGTGACCAGCCTGGCCGTCCTCTGGCTTCGAACGCCTCGGCGAACTCGGCGTCCGCGAACAACTCGCCCAGCTCGTCACGGACCCGCATCGCCAACGGATACGGGCCCCGTGCCGCCACCGCCCGCGCCACCTGCGCGGTCAGCTCGGGCACCTTCGGCCACGGCCTCGGCCGCATCGACATTCCCACCCCACCCGCGACCGGAACGCCAAGACGGCCGCTGCTGCCCCGACCAACGAGCCGCCACACCCGCCGGGCACGGAATAAGCCAGCAGGATCGGTGACACCGTTCTTACCTGCACACCGACCTCGAAGCCGATCCCGCGTGTCCGCCGCGAACCCACGGGTCCGCCCCCGAAAATGGCATCCCTGGACCCTCGGGTTCTCTCTGAAGAAGCTTCAGTTTCCGCGAACTCGAGGGGATCAAGGCCCCGGAGTCCTATCTCTGACCCCAGCCGCAAAGTAGCGGCGCGCTACTTGCTGCCTTCCAGCTGACGCGGCACGCGGGAGTTCCGCAGCTCCTTGAGGTCAGGGATGTGGTCGTACAGCGTGCCCACGGAGACGCCGAGGATTTTGGCGATGGTGGTGACGCTGTTGGCGGGGTTGGGGAGCATGTCGCGGGCGGCGCGGATCAGGTCCTCGTTGACGACGGTGGGGCGGCCACCGATCTTGCCGCGGGCGCGGGCGGCGGCGAGTCCTTCCTTGGTGCCGGCGACGATGAGTTCGCGGATGAACTCGGCGAGTGCGGCGAAGACGTGGAAGATCAGGCGCCCGCCCGGGGTGGTGGTGTCGAGGTTCTCGTGCAGGGACTGGAAGCGGATGCCGTGCTCGCGGAGCTCGGCGACCATGTTCACGAGGTCCTGGAGCGAGCGGCCGTAGCGGTCGAGCGAGGGGACGACGAGCGTGTCGCCGGGCGTGAGGAAGGCGTGGCACGCCTTGAGTTCGGGGCGCAGGTCGTTCTTGCCGGACTTCTTGTCGGCGAAGATGCGGCGGCAGCCCGCGGCCCTGAGTGCGTCGTACTGCCGGTCGAGCTTCTGCCCGCCGGTGGAGACGCGGGCGTAGCCGATCCGGATGTCGGTCATGACCGCGGGCGAGGGGATGAGGAGTTCGGACGGCTCCAGGGGCGCGTTCATGTCCGGAGTCTTCTCAAGAAACGGTGTTCGCGGGGTTGTTGACGAACCGGATTTCTGAAGGAGTTTTTGAAGGCGTGTCGCCCGTTTTCGATCTTCGGTGGCGGATCTTCAGTTAACGATGGTTTCTTGAAGATGCTTGCCGGTGTCTCCGTCGCCTTGTACGGCGGCAAGTGCTGAGGCCAGGTCGTCGCAGAGGTCTTGGGGGCTTTCCAGCCCGATGTGGAAGCGGACCAGTCGGGGCGCGTTCGCCGGGGCGGCCAGGGCTCGCAGGTGGTGGGGAACGGCGGGCATGACCAGGCTCTCGAACCCGCCCCAGCTCGTGCCGAGGCTGAACAGTGAGAGATCGTCGATGAACCGGGTGAACGCCTCTTCGCTGCACGGGGCCAGCTCGATGGTGAACGGACCTGCCGCACCGGAGAAATGTGAGCGCCACAGCTTGTAGCCGGAATCGGTATCGAGGGCGGGGAAGAGGACGCGCTGGACACCGGGCTGCGACTGCAGCCACTGCGCGACGGCAAGAGCTGAGCGTTGGTGGCGTTCCATGCGAACGGCCAGTGTGCGCAGCCCGCGCAGCGTCAGCCAGCAGGTGTCCGGGGCGGCATGGGTGCCGCTGCGGTCGCAGTACGCACGAACACCGGCCAGGGCGTCGAGCGTTCCGGTGATGAGTCCGAGCAGCAGATCGGAGTGGCCGTTGATGAACTTGGTCGCGGCATGGATGGAGATGTCGACCCCGAGCGCGTGCGCGTCGAAGAAGACTGGTGTTCCCCAGGTGGCATCGCATGCGACAGGAACGCCGCGATCGTGCGCCGCCGAGCTGATGGCGGGCACATCCCACATCTCCATCGTCAACGACGCGGGCGTCTCGACGAACACGAGGCTAGTGGTGTCGCGCAGCAGGGACGAGACGTCAGCGTCGTGGGCGAAGTACTCCACGTCGGTTCCGGACGGGATCAGCTCGTTGTCGCAGAAGACGCGCGTGGGCCCGTACACGCCCGCGCTGACCAGGATGTGGCGTCCGGGACCGGCGTGTGCGGCGAGCACGGCGGTGATCGCCGCCAGGCCGCTGCTTGTCGCGATGCACGTCTCGGTGTTCGCGAGCTGCGCCATGGCGCGTTGCAGTTCGAATGTCGTTGACGTGCCTGATCTGCCGTAACGCGGACCGTCGAAGACCAGCGCGCCCTGTGCCTGCTTGTAGGCGTCGAACGAGTCGAACACGGTCGTCGACGTGCGCACCAGCGGAGGGTTCACCGAATGTGCGGCGGCCGCAGTCTGCCGGGCGGCGTGAATGAGAAGGGTCTCTGTGTCCATCGGATCGTCCTTTGGTGGTCAGTGACAGGGCAGTTGTCGAACGGTCGTGGCGTTGGGGTAGGTCCGGCGGTGCGGTCGCGGCAGCAGGCACCGCACCGTCGGCCATGTGCTGGATGGTGGGGTGCGACTGCACGCCGGTGACGTCACCCCGTGTCGGTCAGCGGGGGTCGGGCTGCTGGGCGGGCGCGTGTGTGACACCGGTGTCGTCGGCTTTCGGCTGCGTCGCAGCCCCAGGGTGCGGTGCGGTGGGTTCGGGCAGGTTGCGGAAGAACAGCCAGCTCAGCAGGGGCATCAGGACGAGCGGCGCCAGCGCGGTCTGCAGTGACGTGGCGTCGGCGAGGCTGCCGATGACGGGACTGGCCAGGCCGCCGATGCTGACGGTCAGGCCGAGGATGATCCCACTGGCGGTACCGACCCGGGAGGGCAGGTAGTCCTGGCCGAGCGTGACCTGCAGCGAGAAGGGCACGTACAGGCTGACTGAGGCCAGCGCCACGAACAGATAGATGGCCGGGCCCGGCACCCACACCATCCCCGCGATGGCCACGGCGGTGATCAGGTACGACCAGCGTGAGACCGTCACCCGGTCCCAGCGGCTCGCCAGGCTTCCGCCCAGCACCGAGCCGATCGCGCTGCCGAGGTAGAGCACGGTCAGGGCCGCGGTGCCGGCGGCCGCGCTGCCGCCCAGGCGCTGGCGGACGTACAGCGCGATGAAGGTGCTCAGGCCGACGAACGCGATCGACCGGAAGGCTACGGCCAGGGACAGCTTCACGAAGGAGGCGATGTCGTCGCTCCGGCCGCCTCCCCGTACTGGGGCCGTCGGCCTGCCGCTGCTGTACGCAGCGCACCACGGACAGGCACAGCATGGCGCAGGCGAGGGCCGGCAGCACCAGCAGCGGCGTCCAGCTCAGTCCCCCGGGGGCCACCAAGGCGGTGACCGTGAGCGGGGCCAGCGCGAAACCGATGTTGCCGGCTGTGGAGAACCAGCCCATGGCCCGGTGACTGCCCTGGCTGGCGATCCGGGCGACGCGGGCGGATCCGGGTGGTATGCGGCCACGCCGATGCCCGAGATCGCGACGAACACCAGCGTGAGCGCGTACGAGCCGCCAAGCCCACTCAGCGCGATGCCGACACCGCCGAGCAGAGTGCTGACGGGCAGCAGCCAAGGCATGGCCCAGCGGTCGGTGAGCGCACCGAACACCGGCTGCGCCACCGAGGACAGCAGCGAGACGGCCAGCACGATGCCCGAGGCGACCGCGTAGCTGTAGGCGCGCTCCGCGATGAAGAACGGCACCAAGGCCGCCACGGCGCCTTGGTAGATGTCGACGCAGGCGTGCCCGACGGACAGCAGAGTGATCGATGTATTCCTTCGCACCCCACCATGGTCTGGACCCGCCCTCGTGTCGCGCTTCCGATAAACTGCCAAACTATGACGCAAATCCGCCATAAGTCGATCGCTCCGACGCGCACCCAGCGGTTGGCACCCGGCGGCGCGATCGACGCCCACCGGCACGACGACCACCAGATCGTCTATGCCGGCCGGGGAGTGCTGGCCGTCACGACCAGCGCAGGCTCCTGGGTCGCCCCGGGCACCCGCGCCATCTGGGTGCCGGCCGGCATCGTCCATGCCCACCAGGCCCACGGGCAACTCGAACTGCATCTGGTGGGTCTGCCCGCGACCGACAACCCACTCGGCCTCGACGCACCGACCGTACTGGCCGTCGGCCCGCTGCTGCGTGAACTGATCATCGCCTACACCCACACACCCGACGACGACAGCCCGGAACGGACCCGGATGCGCGCGGTCCTCCTCGACCAGCTGCGGGCCTCCCCCCAGGAGCCGCTGCACCTGCCCACACCGGCCACGCCCCTGCTGCGCACACTGTGCGAGATCCTGCTGACCGATCCGGCCGACCCCCGCACTCTCGCCGAGCTGGGCCGCCAGGTCGGGGCGAGTGATCGCACTCTGTCCCGGCTGTTCCGCAGCGACCTCGGCATGACCTTCCCCCAGTGGCGCACCCAGCTGCGGCTGCAGCGCGCGCTGGTCCTGCTGGCCGAGAAGGAACAGGTGACCGCAGTGGCACACCGATGCGGCTGGTCATCGGCCAGCGCGTTCATCGACGTCTTCCGACGCACCTTCGGCCACACACCAGGCGCCCATCCGACAGGCTGACCCGCGAGCCGGCCGGCCGCGGATTGTTCAGCGCGATGCCGAAGTCCTTCGGTGCGAGAGGGGGTCACGGCGCTGCGGGCGAGGACGCGGCGCCGGCGGGCGTACGGGGGCGGGGCACCGTGGCGGACAGCAGGTCGAGCCGCTTGTTCATGTCGAGGCGGAACGTGCCGTAGGGGTTGATGTTCGACCAGAACAGCGCGGTCAGTCCGCGCCGGTCCTCGGGCGTGAGCCTCGATGCCCAGGCGGGTTCGGCAGGGACCTGCTGGAGCAGGAGCGTGTTGATGTGCACGAGGCTCGACTGCAGGAGATGGAGCGCAAGCATGCTGGTCTCGGCGTGCTCCTTGTCCGGGCCGGTCAGGGCGCCGTCCTTGCCGTAGTGGAGCACGGTGTTCGCCGAGTTCCAGTTCTCCACGACCTGGAGGCCGCCGTGGATCTCGCGGCGCAGGTCGGGGCCGGCGAGGTAGTCGCACGCGAAGATCGTGCGCACGGCGCGGCCGAGTTCTTCCAATGCCTGGTAGGTGGGGTGCTTGGGGCCGCCGCGGGTGACGCGCCGCAGCACCTGCTCGGCCTCTGCCGTGCCTAGATGATCTATTCCAAGGGGTCAGTGATCGTAGGCGGTCAGTGAGCGGGGGATCGGTTGTCCGGTCTGGTCGTTGTGCCAGATCGCGGCAGTCAGGGCGAGGATGCGCTGCAGAACGCGGACGGTCACGCCTGCGGGGGTGTGGCCGCCGTGCTGTTCCAGGTCGAGCTGGCCCTTGAGGGTGTCGTTTGACCGACTCGATCAGCTGCCGTAGCGGCTTGAGCAGATTTGTTCCGGCCCGTGGGGTCTCACCCTTGCGGGCCGGGCGCAGCAGCCGTACGCCCTGCTCTGCCAGCTGCTGCTCGAACTGGCGACCGTAGTAGTTCTTGTCCGCGAGCAGGGTCTGGCCCGGCCGGGCGTGGAGCAATTCGGGTTCGGTGGCGAAGATGTAGAGCAGGACCTCGCGCTCGACTGCCTTGGCCCCAGCCAGGGCAAAGGCAACCGGCAGGCCGTGCGGGGTGCAGATCAGGTGCAGTCGCAGGCCCCAGAAGAACCGGCTGTGGCTGGCGCAGTAGCCGTACTCGGCCCAGCCAGGTCGGAGCGTTTGACGGTCTCCTTGGAGCGGCCGCATTCCACCGGGGTGGAATCCACGATCCACACGTCGTCGCTCCACAGCGCGGTGTCGGTGGCCAGGACGCGGATGGTGCGGCGGATCAGCGATGCCGCCGCCCTCAGGCGCTTGTTGTAGCCGGGTTGCTGGGGCAGGTAGGGGAACAGGTGGCGCAGGTGGGCGCGGGTGTGGCGCAGCCAGCGGGCCTCGCTGGTGAAGCCGAGCAGGGCCTGCATCACCGCCAGAGTGACCAGTTCAGCGTCGCTGAGTTTGGGTGCTATGCCCACCTTCGGTCGCCACGGGCCCAGGTGCGGAGCCGCTTTCAGTAGGTCGTCGGTTCTCACGTAGAGTGCGGTCGCGAGGGTGTCCAGGTTGTTCGTCACACAACGATCTTGGACACCCTCGTTCACGTCTCTACGGACACCCCTTGGAATAGATCATCTAGGCGGAGCGCGGTGGCGTACTTGACCATCTGGTCGTACTGCTGGGCGATCAGGTCCCAGCGGATTGCGCGGGTCAGCGAGGCGCCGAGCGCGGGCCAGCCGGGCGGGGTGTCATCGGGCCGGTACAGGCGGATGCTGCCGATGCTCTTCAGCCGCGGCGTAGGCGGAAGTTGAGCAGCTCGGTGAAGGCGAACCCGACCACGCTCGCGCCGTGCGTGTCGACGTAATTCGACTCGATCTCGGCGTCCGTGCAGTGCCTGAGCAGACCCTCGATCATCGCCGCGACTTCGGACGACGAACAGGACTTGAGCTGGGAGTAGATGCAGACGTTCTTCCGCTCCACGTGCCAGTAGATCATCACGCCGTTGCCGCCGTAGCGGGCGTGGTACTCGGTCATGAAGTTCGACGACCAGGAGCCGAACTTCTTCGAGTCCGACGCGCACGCCGTGCCCTGACCCCACCAGGCGGCATCCCGCGCGGCGAAGGTGGCATTGACCAGCTTGGTGACGGCGGCGCGCAGGTTGTCGACGGTGATGAAGTGCCGACGCACATGCCGCAGCGCGGCCTCGCTCTCGCTGTGCTCGCCCGTCGACACGATCGCGCGGATGCCCATGTTCGTGCCCAGCGCGAACAGCGCCAGCAGCAGGCGGCGCTGAAGGACATCGCGGTCGATGCGCTCGTAGGCGGCGACCGAGGAGAACTCGTCGGTGAAACCGGTGTCGAAGTCGGCGTTCTTGAACACATCCAGCAGGTCCAGAACGCCCCAGCGGCGTACGAGTTCGTCCTTGAGTGCCTGAAGCCCGGTGGGCTCGTCCAGCTTCTCCAGCTTGGGAACGGTGATCCACGGCTCCCCGTGCCGGGTGGTGACCTTCACCCCGCCCGCCGAGCCGTCCGCGAACGCCGCCGACAGCCGGTCCAGACCGTCCGTCATCCGCTGCTGGACACCGGTGATGAACGCCGCGGGGTCCATGGGCTGGCGGATCGCCGCGTAGTGCACGGTACGAGCTGCCTCGAAGTCGCCGGGCAGGTCGTCCTCGGGGTTGCGCCACCGGGCTGCCCCGTCGGTGTAGATCTCGCGGCGCCGGATCGCGTCTCGCAGCGCGACCAGCACGCACAGCTCGTACGGGATCCGCTCGATGCGGCTCTTTTCGTCGACGACCGCCTCGCGCCAGTCCTTGCGTACGACGCCGTCCATCGGCACCGCGTCGCCCATGTCGTAGAAGCGGGTCTTGCCGTCGACGTCGGCGTACTTCGCAAGGAGAGCGAGCGCGTCCATCACCGGCCGGTAGGCGGTGTTGTTGCAGTGAAAGCCCAGCGTGCTCAGCAGCGGCGGCAGCATCTGCCGGTAGTACGAGCTGTACGAGGAGCGCAGCGTGGTGCGGACCTTGGCCATGAACACCTTCACGTTCGCCTTCGCCTCCGCGACCAGGTCGCGCAGCGTTTTCTCCCCGACCACCGGATACAGGGCGGTACGTACGGTCTCGTCGGGCTGGCCGATCGCCGCGTCGGCCAGGCGGAAGAGGATGCCCTCCTTGCCACGGACCTTCTTCAGCTCCGCGGTCAGCTGCTTCTCCACCCGCCGCTCGGCACGGGCGTTGATCTTCTGCACCAGCGACCAGCAGATCCACCAGGGCATCGGTGATCTCCGACTGCCGGGACGAACACAGTGCCGCAAGCAGCGTGATCCGTACGTCCTCGCTCGTGTCGCGGAAGTCCGAGGGGTACATCTTGATCGCCCGGGCCCGCCACGCGGCGCGCACCTTCTCCGAGCAGTCGGTGAACAGGTCCTCGGGCAGGCCGAGTCTGCGGACGTCGTTCAGCTTGGTGATCTCGGTGAGCAGGGAGTCCAGGCCGACCGTGCCCGGGTCGCGCTTGAGCGCGGCCAACAGCGCGGTGCCACTCTCGTCGTCCTCGGCGACCAAGCCCAGCAGTCGATCGGCGCCGGCCACGCCCAGGCGTTGGACGGTCCGCGCACAGAACGCCTCCTCCGCCCGGGTCTGCGCTGCGGTGATGATGCGGTCGATCCGGCCCGGCGGCTTGATGTGGTCCTCGCGGCACTGCACGAGCAGGGCCTCGATCAGCCGGTCCTCGACCAGCTCGACCGGGCACACCTCGCAGGCCAGCCAGGCGATCAGACGTTCCTCGTCCGCCCGGGTGGAAGGCCGGAATCCCAGGGCCTCGCGGATCTGGTTGCGGTGGTACTCGGCGGTCCGCCCCGCCAGGCACGGGGGTGGTCAGCATCGGCTCCGGCAGTGTCCATGTCACCTCCCATCCCTTCCACCCGCCATGTCCGCCACCCGAGTGGCTCATACTGCTGGCCATGACGTCCCCGCTCGGCACCCGTGTATACGTGATGACCGTCGCGTTGCTGGCGTGCGTGGTGAGTAGTGGAGCCTGCTTCGGCTTTGTCCTGGACGGCTGGGCGGGGGCCGTGGTGGGCGCGGTTACCACCGCCCTGGGCGCGGGATTCGGAATGCTTGCCCGCCCCCGGCCCGCGGTGACCTCCGTCCAGGCCGTGGGCGACGGCTATGCGGAAGGGATCGCCGACACGGTCCTGTTGAGCATCGCGATGTACGAGGCTGCGGTCTTCCCGCTGACCTCTGACGGGGTGAGCGATGAGGAACAGGAGGCACGTCGCACCGTCGCGTACCGGCTCTGCGCCTATGACGGCCTGCCCCGTTCCGTTCGGGTGTCGGCGGCCGCCGCGCTGGAGGCCCTTGACGACGGCCTGGACGCCGAACGTGCCCGAGCCGCGGTGAAAGACCTGTCACTCGCGGTCTACGACTCCCGCGGCAACCGTCACCCGGGTCCCGAGTTTCGCTGATCCGGCACAGCCATCACGTCTCGAACAGGCCCGGTCAATCTGCGCCGTGATGACGCCAACGCTCCGCCGCTGTCTGCGAACGTGCTGGACTGGTGGCGTCCCGTACGCAACTCCAGAGGAGGGGCCATGGGCGAGGTCGCCACGGCCGTGTCCGACGAAGCGTTCGCCGCACTTGCCGAGAACCTGGGACACATCCTGGAGACCCGCGCGCTGCTGTGCGTCATCGCGCCGGAGGACGTCCAGCGTGAGGCCGTGGTGGAGGCCGCTCTCAGCCGCTGCAACGGGGCCGACCCCGTCGTGGTGACGACCGCAGCACCGAGGACCCTGGCGGCGCTCCTGGACGCGTTCCACGCCGCTCTGCACCTCGGTGCCCGGCCGCGACGGCTGGCCGACGCGCAGCAGGCTGTCGAGAACGAACTCGCGCGGCGCTCCTGGCCGGTGGTGGTCGTACGCGATGCCCATCTGCTGCGGACCGAGGCCCTGCTGCACGTCTACGGGGTGTGGAGCCTGTTCCAGGAGCGTGAGCGCCGGATGCCCGTCGTCCTGGTGGGACCCGAGCGGATCCGATCCGTGCTGCGCCGGCCGTCACTCGCCAGCCTGGAGAGCTGCGTCTTCATCTGGCACCGCCTCACCCCGTGAACGCACAAGACCCCGGGCCTCGACAGGCCCGGGGTCCAGTGGGGAGCGGTCGGAGGCCGTCTCAATAGTCGTCCCGATCGGAGGGCGGTCCGAACTGCTCGATGATGTCGCAGGTGCAGGCGCCGCCCTCGTACACCGTCTTGTCGCACTCGTCATGGTGGTGCCGTACCGGCGGCCGCTTCGGCGGGGCGACAGCCTTGGGCGGAGCGGGACGCTGGTCGGCTCCGGACCGGGCGGCGGCCCTGAGCTCGTTGTCCACGACGGCGGAGGCGATCTCATCCTTGCGCCACTGCTCAGGGGAGTTGTGGCGCACTAGACCGCCCGCGTAGGCGATGCGCAGCAGTTCGGCTTTGGTGTGCTTCCGTGTCAGCTCGGTGAGTCGCTTCATGGGCGCCAGGCCGCGGGCCGCCTCGGCTTCGCGCTCTTCGTCCGTCATCGTGTCGTCGGCGTCGCGGTGCTCCGGCACGGGCGTCTCCGTGTGCGCCGGCTGCTCAGAATGCGATGTGCCGGTTTTGTGTCAGTGGGTGGGTGTCAGTGACGGCACATCAGAGCTGGGTGTTTTCGATGGTCGGGCGTTGAGGAAGGGCGTGGTCACTGTCGTGGGGCGGTTTCTGTAGCGGCGTGGCTGTCATGGGGCGGTACACCCCGCCCCGTGTCTCTGTCTCGGGAACGGCACTTCTGATCCTTCCGAGGACTGCGCGGCGGCACGGTGGTCGGTGTCGGTTTCCGCAGGCGGGAGAGCGTGGGTGGGGGAGCCGGGCGCGTGGGGTGAGGTCGCGGCGGGGTTGAGGGTGTCCAGGCCGGTGCTGGTTGCGCGGTTGCTGGAGCTCGATGCGGCCGGGGCGTTGACGACGGCGCATGTGCGTGCGGGTGCCCAGGTCGGCGGGGTGAATGTGCGCACGGTGTGGCGCTGGCTGGAGGCGGCGCGGACGGAGGGCCGCGTGGAGCGCAGGCCGCGGGCCCGGCTGGAGTTGTCCGACCAGGCGTGGGAGGTGCTGGCGCAGGCGGGCGGGAACGTGGCGGCGCTGTACCGGTACCTGAAGGAGGCCGGGGGCGAGGTGCCTTCGCTGGCGTCGTTGCACCGGGTGGTGCGCAGGGACCTTCAGGCCGGCAGAGTCCTGCCGGACCGCGCGGTGGTACGGCGGGAGCGCGAAGAGCAGCAAACGCGGCACGCCCTGTCTGACCTCGCCCTGGCCCGGCCGCGTGAGGGTGGCGCGGAGAAGGAGAAGACGTCTGCGCCCTCGCGTCTCGTATCAGAGGCGACTGGGGGCTTGCCAGTGGGGGAGGGCGGTGCGCCGGCGGGTGTGGCGTTGCCGGCGGGCGCCCGGCTGGTGTGGACGTCGTCGGTGCGGGCGGTGGCCGAGGCGGTCGGGCAGGCGATGGCGACCCAGGGCGCGGTGTGTGTGTTCGGCGACCCGGGCCGGGGCAAGACCGCCGCCGTGCGGATGGCGCTTAGCGAAGTGCCCCCGGGCTGGAAGGTGACGTGGGTGCCAGTACCGGTGCGCCCGTCGGTGGCCGGCATGAGGCGTGCGGCATTCGACGCGCTGGCGCTGGCGGGCCGCTTCCCGCATACGTCTGCGCTGGCCGACGCCGCGGTCACGGGGGCCTTGAGTGAGGCGCGGGTGATGGTGGTCGATGAGGCGCAGCGCCTGCCCGTGCCGTGCCTGGAGTACCTGCAGAGCCTGTGGGACCACCCCGGCACGCGGATCATGCTGGTGCTGTGCGGGGCGGGCAGCGAGCGGGCGCTGGCCCGGCTGCCGCAGCTGGCATCGCGTATCGGCGCATGGCAGGAGGTTCCACGCTTGACCGGAGCGGAAGTGGCGACCGTGGTGAGCGGCTTCCATCCGCTGTGGCGCACCGTACCGGCCCAGGATCTGACGTGGATCGACCGGTCGTGCGCGCACGGCACGTTCCGCACGTGGGCCGCTTTGACTGCGCACCTGCAGAACGCGCTGCTCACCATCGCTGATGCATCCATCGACCGGGCCTTGCTGAGGCGGCTGTTCCAGCGGGTCGCGCCGCCACTGTGAACGGAGCGCTCCTGCAAGAGACGGGAGGGCGATCGCATGCTCCCGGCCACCGGCAAGCACACGACGTCCCACTCGCGTGAGGGGAGCTGACATGAAGGACGGCGACGCCATCCGCAAAGACGGCGGATTGCCTGCGGCGTCGAGGACGGCGCTGCGCGGTCCGGCCGTGCGGCGGCTGCTCGCCCCCGGGCAGGTAAGAAGCTGACAGCAGTCCACGTACGGGTGCGCTTGGAGTGTCGGAGCGCACGGTGTGGCGATGGCTGGCCACCGCTCAGAGCGATGAGACCGCAGCCGCCAACCCCGGCGCACGCTCCCAGACCGACGCGAGGTTCACGATCACGCCTGAAGTCCGTGGACTGTTGGCGCTGTGGAAGGGGAACGTGCGGGCGGTCCACCGCGAACTGGTCCTGCGTGCTGCCAGGCAGTCTCCGCCTGCAGACGCACCGTCGCTGACGACGCTGCACCGGGCGATCCGCCGTGATCTGACGCCGGGGGAGCGGGCCGGACTTGCGGGAGGGGAGCGGGCGGCGCGCAAGCACGACGTATTCCTGGCCCGGCCGCGTGGCTGGCGCAACCAGGTGTGGGAGACCGACCACATGCAGGCCCCGGTGCTGGTCGACGTCGAGGGCAAGGCCCGCAGGCCATGGATCACCTGGTTCACCGACTGCGCGACGAACGCGATCACCGGCGTCGCGGTCACGCCAAGAGACCCGTCGCGGGAGTCGGTGCTGGCCGCGCTGCGCTCCGCGGTCCTGCGTGAGGAACCCTACGGCCCGTTCGGCGGCGTGCCCGAGAAGGTACGGGTGGACCGTGGCAAGGACTTCCTGTCCCGGACGGTGACCGCAGCGTTCGATCTCCTCGACGTGACGGTGGAGGACCTGCCCGCCTACACCCCCCACCTCAAGGGCACCGTGGAAGGCCTCAATCGGGCGGTGGAGAGCATGTTTCTGGCCGCGCTGCCCGGCTATGCCCGCCAGCCGCGCCCCGGCAAACGGGCTTCTCGCCCGAAGGACGAGGTGCTGCTCGGCTTCGAGGACTTCACCGCCCGGCTGCTGGCCTGGACACTCTGGTGGAACACCGAGCACCGCCCCTCACCGTTGCAGGGCAAGACTCCGCTTCAGGCGTGGCAGGACGATCCCGCCCCGCTGCGGGACGTGCCGGCCGCGGATCTGTGGACGTTCACCCTGGAAGACGCCGGCACCCGCACGCTGACCACCCGCGGTGTCCGCTTCAGGAAACGCGACTACGTGGGGCCGTGGATGACCGGCCAGGCCGGGATCCAGGTCCGTATCCGCTTCATGCCCCACCACGACCACCGCATCGAGGTCTACCACGCGGCCACCGGCTGCTACTTGGGCCCTGCGGACCTGGCCGATCAGGCCACCGAGGAACAGCTCCGCGCGGTACGGCGGGCACGGTTCGCCCGCACCCGCCGCCTGAAGAAGGACCTGGAGGTTTCGCAGCGCGAGCGCTACGCCGCCGTGAACCAGCCCGAGGCACCTCAGCGGCTCGGCGCGCTGACGACCGCGCAGGCCGAGGCCGAACTCGCCCAGACTGCCGACTCCGACCTCGCGCAGCTCGCGATGCCGGACCTCATCCCGCCCGCCGCGCCCCCGGCAGACTGGCGCACCCCTGCTTCCCTGGCCGCGCTGACCACGCCAGGCCCGCCCGTCCGGCACCCGTACGGCCATGATGGCGCTTCCGCCCCGGACGGCCGCGACGGGTGGGCCGCACCTCCCACCACCGACGAAGACGGAGACGCCTCGTGACCGCGGCCACCTACCAGTACGTCGACCTGCCCGATGCGTCCGTGGTCACCACCCGGGCCCTGCTGGCCGCCCGGGAGAACATCACCGACACGGTCGCCGCCCGCGCCATGATGTGCATCCACGGCGGGGCCGGCTTCGGCAAGACCCTCGCCGTCAACATCTGCCTGCGCGCACTCGAGCCCGGCGAGGACGTCCGCAAGATCACCTTCCGGGCCCGTCCCACCGCCCGAGCGGTGCGCTACGAACTGTTCACTGCGTTCGACCTGGCCGGTGAACCACCGCGCCACCCCAGCGAGTTCGACCGCCTGCTGAAGACCGCCCTGGCCGAACGCCCCCGCACTGTGGGTTCTCGTCTTGTCTCAGGTGCGTGAGATTGGCAGCTGCTCTGGTGGCTCGGTTCCCTGTCCATGCATGAGATTGATCTTGGTCTTAGCTGTCTGGCTGATGACCTGCACGTTTGACGGCATGTGCGCCCTTGGTCTGAAGCGTTGAAGGGCTTGAGCAGCGCTACCTGAACTTGTTTGAGATTCCCTGAGGTTGTTGAGAACCTCTATGTCGGTGGGCGTTGTCATAGCAGCGGCAGCCGCCGCGAAGGCTTCGAGCGGGTACGCGACATCGTCACCCGCCATCGCCGCGCTTGGGCGCAGGTCCCCTCCGCTCGCCTCCACCGGCACATGCCGACTGGCTGGCGTACGACACCTCCGGACGGGCATGTGCCTCTGCGAGTGCTCCGCGAACGACACCAGGGCATCAAGTTGACGGCGAGTCGACACCTCCCGACTCCTGGCGCGCACGGGCAGGCTGCTGATCTCTGCTCTGGTGGCCGCGAGGTCTCCGGGGCGAGGATCATGGCGGGTCTTCAAAGTTGCGCGGTGCGGAGGTGTCCGCGGGCTCGGCGAGTGGTGACACAAGACGTGCGCCGCCTGTTGCCCTAACGGACGGACTCCCGGACTTCGCCGAGACGGCGAACAGGTTCGGCCCGTGAAGAGTCCGACCGGGCGCGGACCAGCGCATCAGCCTGCCTAATACCAGAATCAGAAGTCGCCGTTGGCGTTTAAACTGGTCGCTGGTCCACAGTGTCCGCATGTGCGATTCCCCCCGCCTCAGTGCAGACGCTGGCAACTCCGGCCCAAACCGCGTGGTCACCCCAACACCAGAAGCTTTCCGCCTTGCCCGTGCAGAGGGCAATGACCGGTTGCGCAGTGGTGGCTCGATCTTCGAGTCGTTCTTCGCCCTCGACGGCGCGGCCTACACCTCCGGCGCATTGCCCACAGCGACCAAGGAGCTGCTCGGCCTCGTCGTGTCCGTGATCAAGGACTGCGAGGAGTGCGTCTACTATCACCTGGAACGCTGCGACGAGGAGCAAGTCAGCCAGGACCAGGTACTCGAAACTCTGCAGATCACCCTCGTAGGCGCCGGGTCGGTCACCGTTCCGCTGCTTCGCAAGGCTGTCACCTTCATGTCCAAGCTCCCCCGCCTCGGCAGGGCCGATCACGAGGCCTGAGCGCTGCTGCGCCGCCGTTGTAGGGTCTTCAAAATTGAGCGTGTGCCTCGTCTCGGTTACTGACGTGGTGTCACGTTATGTGGCCGTGATGGTGGTGATCGTCCCCTGGACGCAGAGCGCCCGTGGGCCTGCGTGATCATTTCTGTTCTCGACGCAGAACGATCATGCAGGAGCCACGGGCTTGGTCAACGACACGACGTTGCTGCTCGACCTGGACGGGGTGTCCGTCGTGCGGGTCGAGCGGTTCGAGTCAAAACCGCAGCCTGACCCCGAGCGAACCTACGCGGTCACAGCGCTAGACGCGGCACCGTCGGCCGCGGGCGTGTCCCGAGGCCGGGGCGGCCCCAGACAACGCACGTGAGCCGGGGGGCTCCGGCCGGGTCTGACCCCGTGGCCGGCCCGGTCACAGCGGGGCGTCCGAGGAGCCCGACAGGGCGACGCCTCTCGAAACGCTGGCGCCCGCGGTGCCGCGGCCGGCCGCTATCGGCCGTTCAACCGCCCGGTGCTCGGCCCCTGTGTCTGGGATCAGCCCGGCGAGGGCTGCCCGAGGGTTGTTGCGGTGCAAGTCAGCAGACGCAGGGCGGGGGCCGAGACGATTTGGATGTCCGGGACGTCGGGGAGCTGCACGTTGATGAAGCCTCCCTCGATCGCGAAGTGGATGTCGTCGGCGCGGTCGATACAGCGGCCGTCTGCATCGGTGAGGGTGTAGCCGGCCATGAGCTCGATGGAGCCTATGCGCCAGTTGGGGTTCACGTTCACGCGGCGACCTCCGGGAAGTCCAGATCGGGCTGAGCCAGGTGGTTGAAGAAGTTCGAGAGCGTGTTGAGCGCGATGTGGGCGACGATCTCGGCCAGTTCGGCGTCGGTCACGCCGGCTTCTCGGGCAGCGGCCAGCACCGTGTCCTCGACCCGCCCTGAAGTGCGGATGATCTCGCGTGCCAGGTGCAGCACCGCGTCAGCGTGCGGGTCGCCGTCGTCGGACGCCTCACGGGTGCGGGCCAGCTCCTCGTCGCTCAGACCGAGCTTCCTTCCGCGCATGGTGTGGGCGCTGACGCAGTAGGTGCAGTGGTTCTCCTGGGCCACCAGAAGCGCCAGCTGTTCACGGAGACGGACGCGCAGGGCGCCGCGGGTGAGCTGATCACGCATCGCCAGGTAACCGGCGAGCGCGGCCGGGCCGTTGGCAAGCGCCGCATAGAGGTTGGGCACGCGGCCGAGCTGCTGGCGGGTCTTGTCGAGTAGTCCTGCGGGGTCTTCGGTGAGCTGCGGGATACGTGGCATGGTCGACCTCCAAATGGTACCGATCGGTTCCGTCTTGCAGAACGGTACTGATCGGTTCCATCTTCGTCAAGGTCGGGATAAGCTGCAGTCATGGCCACCAAAGCCCGCGAACGCCTCCTCGACACCGCTGAGGAACTCTTCTACGCCGAAGGCATCCGAGCTGTCGGAGTCGAGCGCATCCTGGCCGAGTCCGGGGTCGGCCGCGGCTCCTTCTACCGCCACTTCGCAAGCAAGGACGACCTGGTCGTGGCCGTACTCCAGCGACGTGACCGGGCCTGGCGCGCCTGGCTGGCGGAGAGGGTGGACGCGCTCGGCGGAGAACCGCTGGATGTGTTCAAGGCGCTGGCCGAACGGTTCGCACGCGCCGACTTCCGCGGCTGCGCCTTCATCAACACCATGGCCGAGACCGCCGACACCGAAAGCGGCGCCTACCGGGTCGCGGCGGAGCACAAGGAACGCGTCGCGACGTACGTCGCGGACCTGCTCGCCGAGAACGGCCATGCGGCACCCGACGAACTCGCGCGGCGGTTTGTGCTGCTGATGGACGGGGCCATTGTCACCGCACTGCGCGAACGCACGCCCGCTGCGGCGAACGAGGCGTACGCCGTGGCGGCCGCCATGCTCACCAGCGACAGGTCCTGAACGCATTACGGACGTCACCGCACATCCAACCGCCACGACCGTCAACCCGGCGAACCTAGGCGGTCAGAGCACTAGCTGGGCGAGAGCCGCATACGGGTCGTCCCGCAATCCGTACACGAGCCGGCTGACCAGACGCTGCAGCACGTCGCGCAGCGTCTGTAGGGCGACGGCGACCATGCCGGTCGCCAGCAGCGGGGCAACCCCGGAGGCTGAGTGCTGCAGTACAAGCCCGAAGAGGCTCAGGGATCCGATGTAGAGCCCGACGACGATGCCCGTCAGTCCGGCATAGAGAAGTGACCGGCTCAGGATGCGGTCGATGTCGAACAGGTTGTGGCGCACGATCGCGATGGCGATAGCCACGCTCGGCAAGGTGGGAACCAGGAGCATTGCGATCATCGAGGCCAGCTCTCTGCCGCTCGGGAAGCACGGCGGTTTCCTATAGGTTCGATCACATCCCGTTGGAGGACGGGCCCAGACCTACGCGTGAGGAAGCTCGCATGGCCTCTATCCACCGCACCACCATGACGCCCACCAAGCTGGAGCTGCTCACCGGCTGGCTACCGAAGCGAAGCTGGTACGTGGGCGACGCAGGAACGCCGGAACTGGTTAAGGCCGGTGGGTTCCGTTTGGACGATCCGGAGGGCGCGGTCGGGATCGAGTTCATGGTCGTGGTGGACGCCGCCGCGCAGGAGCCGGTGGCGTATCTGGTGCCGATGGGCTACCGCGGTGCGGCGCTGGAGGACGTCCCTGTCGAGGCGTTGATCGGCACGTCCGAGCACGGGGTGCTCGGCACCCGATGGATCTACGATGGCGTCCACGACCCGGTGGTGATGGCGCAGTTGCGCGCCCTCCTGTGCGGTGAGGCGATGCCGCAGCACCAGAGCAAGAGCGACACCCCTGACCCGACCGTCACCGTGCACGGAACTGGCCCTGGCGACGGGCTTGACGTTCAGGTCAACCGCGTCCTGCGGCCAGCGGAGGCCGCGCAGTGGTCGTCCGGACGTCTCGTCGCCGGGTGGACCTGGCCGAACGGAACGGCTGCACGGGGAGTACTCGCGGCCGTCGCGCCGCGGTAAAGGTCGCGTGGAAGTAGGTGTGCGTTCATGGTCGGCGGTTGGGTCGTTCGTCCCAGCGGTGGGTTGTCCATGCCCGTCGGATCAGGTTACGCACGGTGATGATCGCGTCGGCGAGGTCGAAGAATGCGTCGACGACGGTGGCACGCCGCTCGTAGCAGCGGGCGAGGCGGTGGAAGGCGTTCTGCCAGGCGTGGGTACGTTCCACGTGCCAACGCTGACTGGCCTGGATGGGCGCCTTCTCGCCTTTGTGCGCGATGCGGCCGTGCAGGCCACGTTCGTCGAGCACAGCGCGGGTCTTGTCCGAGTCGTAGCCGGCATCCAGGTGCACGGTGACGTCGACGGGCAGCGGCCCAGGTCGTCCAGGCGGGTCCAAGGTCGGGGCGAGCAGCGGGGAGTCGTGCCGGTTGGCTCCGGCCAGGACGCGGCCCAGCGGAATGCCGTATCCGTCCGTCATGCCCGAGCGTTTCAGGCCCTGTTTGCCGCGGTCGACCGGGGAACGCCCGGCCACTTCGCCGCCTCCGGGAGCCTTGGTGATGGAGCCGTCCACGGCGATCTGGTCTAGGACGAGGCCGACGATCCGGTCGTAGGAGTCGAGCGCGATCTGCTTGAGCCGGGCGAAGACGCCCAGTCGTATCCACTCGTCGCGGCGGCTGCGGATCGTGGTGGCCGAGCAGGTCGTGTCGGCAATGGCCTCGTAAGAACAGCCGAAGCGCAACAGTTGCAGCATCTTGTCGAAGACGATCCGGTCGTTGATGCGCCGACGGTGGCAGCCGAGTGGATGGTCCGGGTGGTACTCCGCCCGCCCGGGCAGCAGGGCCGCGAATTGGTCCCAGAGCGGTTCGGTGAGCCATGACGGCAGCGCGGGCACAGGTCTCCTCAGTGATCACAGAGCGTCGCAACTCCATGATCACCGGGACCTGTGCCCGTTCTGTTGCCGGTGTCCCCAACGCGCCTATCCGCGCGACCTCTAACTGATCGTTTCAGAATGAGGTTCGGAGTCGTCTCAAGCAGATGATGCTGCAGGCGAGTTGGAGCAGTCCGAGGTGGAGGTCGGCTCGTATCTCGTAGCGGATCCGCAGGCGCTTGAACTGGTGGAGCCAGGCGAAGGTTCGCTCGACGACCCACCTGGTCCTGCCCAGGCCGGATCCGTGGGCGGTGCCCTTGCGGGCGATCTTTGGCGTGATGCCGCGAGCGCGGAGGAGCCGCCGGTACTTGTCGTAGTCGTAGCCGCGGTCGGCGAACAGCCGCCGTGGTCGGTGACGCGGCCTGCCCACCAGGCCGCGGATGTGGGGTACCGCGTCCAGCAAGGGCATGAGCTGGGTGACGTCGTGACGGTTTCCGCTGGTCAACGACACCGCAAGGGGCGTTCCGTGCCGGTCGGTGATCACATGGTGCTTGCTGCCCCGGCGGCCGCGGTCGACCGGCGAAGGTCCGGTGTGAGCCCCCCTTTCAGGGCCCGGACGTGCGAGCCGTCGACCGCGGCGTCCTCCATGTCCAACAGTCCGGCCTTGCGGAGTTCCGCGAGAAGAATCTCGTGCAGACGGGGCCAGACGCCGGCCTCGGTCCAGTCCCGCAGGCGCCGCCAGCACGTCACCCCGCTGCAGCCGATCGTCTCGGTCGGCACGTCCGCCCAGGTCACACCCGTGCGCAGCACGTAGACGATCCCCCGCAGAGCCGCACGGTCATCCGCCGGCAGTCGGCCTGGATACCGCCGACGCCGCGGCGGACGAGGCGGGAGCAGCGGAGCGACACGATCCCACAGATCATCAGGCACAAGATCATCCGACACCCGCAGAACTCTGCCGTCCACCAGCCCAACTGCCAAGCCTATGAGCCAAACTCATTCTGAAACGATCAGTAAGACGTTGGCATCTCTGGCGACCCTCAGCCAGCAGCGGCATGATCCGTCCGAAAGCCTGACGGCCTCTGCGGTCGCACTCCGCGAGGCATGCAAGGCGCTGTACGACCAGGTGGTGGGTGGTACCCGGGTCAGGTCCCGGTGCCGATGACTTCCGGCGGCTGCTTACGTGTACGGAGAGCGCGTCGTCCCCCTCTGAACGTGTTCGGCCATGGCGGCGGTGACGACATCGCGGCCCTGCTCGCCGTCGCGGCCGCGGTCTGCCTGGTCATTCTGCAGATGGGCGGCATGGTGCTGCACCTGTCTCGTGGTGAGGTCGGGTGATCGGGCTCAAAATGTTGCCCTTCTGGTGCTGGCTGCGGTGACCGTTTGGCTGGGACCCGCCGGGCTCTGACCGCGTCGATCGTGTCGGTTGTCTGATCGGACAAGGGTATGGCCGAATTGACGTCCGATCGGCTGTGACGTCCAGTCCGGCTGGGATGAAGAATCGCCATAAGTCAGAACTCCGCACTGGTGCCCCTCCCGGTCCAGTGCACCCCGAAGGGAAGCACCCGGTCATGATTACCACCGTCGCCCGCGCTCCGGTCTCGGGCCTGGCCGCCCGGGCTCCGAGTTCCAGTTGCGAGCCGTCCAACCCCCACCGCAACCGCGTCGACCTTGCCCTGGCCGCCGACCCGGCTCACATCGCCACCGCGCGCCGGGAGGTCACCGCCCATCTGCGGAGCTGGGGCCTGGGCCACTTGGCAGCGGACGCAGCCCTGATCACCTCCGAGCTGGTGACCAACGCGGTGCTCTACGGCCGTACCGAGACCGTCACGGTGCACCTGGCCAAGTGCGGCACGTTGGCGGAGCCGCAGCTGCTGATCGCCGTCACCGACCAGTCCCCTGCCGCCGTGCTCGTCCCCTGTTCCCCGGCAGCTGCGGAAGAACACGGCCGCGGCCTGCTCATCCTCCAGTGTGTGGCCAGCTGCTGGGGTGTCGTGGCCAAGCCTCGCGGCGGAAAACTCGTCTGGGCCACCCTCGCCGTCAAAACCCCTGATCACGGGCATGAAAGGGAGCTGTCGCCATCGCCGTGCTGCGCCGGCTCGCAATGGGCACTGGCCCTTGCCTGACGCCCATAGCTGCTGACGACCGGAGCTGCCTGGCGCCCGTAGGCGGCACCCCAGTGCAGGCTTGTGTCCAGTGCCGGGAGCGGTAGGCCGAGCCGTTGTCGGTCAGGATCCGCTCGACCTTCGCGCCGCGGGCGGCGAACCAGTCGACCGCGCGCCGCAGGACCTCGACTGCGGTTGCGGCTTTCTCGTCGTCGCAGATCTCGGCGTAGGCGACCCGGGAATGGTCGTCGACGACGGTGTGGGCGAACGCGGTTCCCAGCAGCGGGCCGCGGTATTTGTTGCGGGGCCTGTCGGGTGTCGCGGCGCGGTTCCTGCGGCCCTGGACGCGTCCGACGTAGCGCCGGCCGCCGCAGTCGGGAACGTTTCCGGGCTTCTTGACGTCGATGTGGAGCATCGCGCCGGGGTGGTCGTGTGCGTAGCGGCGGACCGGCTCGCCGGTGGCGCGGTCGGTGTGGGAGAGCCTGTTGATCCGGCACCGGGTCAGGACGGCGTGGACGGTCGAGGCAGGCATGCCCAGCCGTCCGGCGATCTGGACCGGGCCCAGGCTCTGCTTCCAGCGCAGGTGCACGATCTTGCGGACCTGTGGCTGCGTG
Source organism: Streptomyces sp. NPDC051636 (assembly GCF_044453765.1). NCBI lineage: Bacteria > Bacillati > Actinomycetota > Actinomycetes > Kitasatosporales > Streptomycetaceae > Streptomyces > Streptomyces sp. NPDC051636. The sequence continues at coordinate 31,733 of NZ_JBITDA010000032.1, forward strand.
GTTCGGGCAGGGCTGCGGTGCGGCCGTGAGGACCGGTCGGCCATCGCTGCCGGACCGGACTCGGCGTAACGGTCGGCCCAGCGCTTCGCGGTGGGCCAGGACACGTCGTAGCGCTCGGCCGCACGGGCGACCGGCCATCCGTCATCGACAATCACTGCAGACACGCCAGGCGAAGACGGGCACGAGGAGTCAAAGCAGCGTTAGCGTGAGACCCGCAGTCCTCCTGGTTGGCGGAGCGGTTCCCAGACAGCTCCACTCCACAACCGGAGGCCTTCGTCATCTCACAGATCCAGACCGTGTCGTCGCACGAACTCAACCAACCTGCATGGGCAGTACAGTTTGGACAGCGGTAGTTGTGCGCATGGTCGGTTCTCCTGTGCTCGCTGCGCTCGAGATCCGGAGGGCGATCTCGGCAGGATGCGACCGAGGGTGGTCAATGTGGCGTGGGCCACTTCCCTGATCCTGTTCGGTCCGGCTCGATCGAGGCGACGGCATGAGCCGAGGCTGATGTGGCATCCGGAAGCACTCCGACCAGGGCTGACGTAGGGGGCGCCGTGAATCCTGGCCGCCTCGCACCGACTGCCAGAGCCCGTTGCCTTGCGGATGCCGTCCATTCCCCGTCCATCGGCGCGGAGCCGGACGCAGCGGTCGCCTGCTGAGGAAGCGTCGGATCAGAGGCGGATGAGCCGCAGCTGGAGCCAGAGTGTGAGTCTCTCGTCGGGCTTGTCCAAGGGGAGGTCGAAGAGTTCGGTGGTGCGGCGCAGGCGGTAGCGGAGGGTGTTGGTGTGCACGTCCAATCGCGCCGCGGCTTCGGCGACGTTGCCCACCGCCTCCAGCCACGCGAGGACCGAGGCGACGAAGTTCGTTCCGTGTTCGCTGTCGTGGGCGGCCATGGCCGCGACGCCCGGGTGTCTCAGGCGCGGCTCCCGGCCGAGTTCGTCACCGACGCGGGCCAGCAGCAGCCGTGCCTGGACATCGGTCAGGGCGGCGATGTGCGGTGCGTCCCGGTAGGCGGTGGTCACCCGGAGGATGTCGTCGATCTCGCGGCGCATCGCGGGCAGAGCTGCCGGATCGGTGTCGGTGGGAGCGACCGCCGCGCGTACGAAATCGCCGAAGGAGCCGCGGATCGCAGCCAGCGCGTCCTTGGCGAGCCGGGTCGCGGCCTGGGCCCCGCCGCCGGGTAGGAGAACGTAGATCGCGCGGGACGTCGTGGCGATGCTCGCGTCGGGCCGGAATGGCGCCACGTAGCGGGACAAGACGTAGCCGAGGTGGGCGGTCAGCGCGAGCAGACCTGTGGCGTCGGCGGAGGCGGTGAACCCGAGGAGGCCGAGTTCTGCTCCCGGCGGGATGGACAGCCGGAAGCTCGTCTCGTGGGTGGCCCACAGGCCGTCGAGCGCTCCCAGCAGTGCGCTCTCGCGCTTGTGGAGTTCCAGTTCGGAGGCGTTGCGGCTGCGGAGAATGTGCAGGGCGGCCAGCGGCGCGCAGTCGACCAGGGCCCGTTCCCCTCGGGCGTCGATGCCGTTGGGGCTCTCGATCGCCCAGATCGTGCCTAGGGGTTGGGTGCCGGCCCGGATGGCGATGGCCGCTCGCGGCAGGGCGCCGAGAGCCTCGGGGAACCGGACCACGCCGTTGGAGGCGAGCACGATGCGATAGCGCTCAAGGTTGTGCTCGATCTCGGGGACCCTGCGGCTGAGGATTCCTTCACGACGCAGGGAGTCGATCCGCTGGTCGGGCAAGGACGAATAGGCCAGCACGCGCCGGTCCAGGTCCTCGATCGCCACCGATCCGCCGATGACGGCGCTGACGGCGTTGGCCAGGGTGAACAGCCCGTCTCCGGTGTCGGTCGTCGGTTCTCCGCCGACGCCCTGTGAGCCGAGGACGGAGAGCAGCAGGGCGTCGAGGTGGCGCCAGGAAACCTCGTCGGCCGTGGCGAGCAGCGTCAGGCCGCTCAGCTCCGCTTTGGTGACGAGCACGGAGGTGTCCGTTCCCCTGAGCTTTACAACCATCGCGCTGTACCCGAGGTCCGCGGCGTCCCGTACGAGATCGGCTGCTGCGGGCTGGTCGGCCCGTAGCCCGGGCATCAGCAACAGCTGATCCGTGCCTGCGGGCAGGGGGTCGGCGGGGTCGTGCACGACGGTGCCTCGTACGGGACGCTCCAGCCCGCCGGGCGAGGCCAGCACGGTGAGGATCGGCGACCCGAGGGTCTCCGTGAGATGGCGGACGGTGACCATCCCGCTTGTTGTCGGAACAGACGATGACATAGCTAAATCGTAGTCCAATCGGCCGTTACCTCCGGCCCCGGGGGATGAAAAAATCTCCAGTACCGCCGACCACCTGAAGGCTTCGGTGCGGACAAAGACCGCTGAAATGCCTGATTCCGGTGACGTCCATGGTCCGGTACACCCGGCCCGGCTCACCTCACGCTTGTCGAATCGAACGGATACCCGTCATGACCACACTCCGTCGCGTCACCGCGATCGCCGTCACGGCCACAGCGCTGTTCCTCACCGCCTGCAACGCCACACCGGACGCCCCCACGACGGCGAAGGAAGCCACGACCGCCGCGCCGGTCACCGCCGACGCCAAGGTCGCGAAGCTGCTTCCCGCGCGCTTCAAGAACGGGATCAACGTGGCCAGCGGTGTCTACCCACCGATGGTGATGCTCGACTCGCAGCAGAGGTTCACCGGCTTCGACTACGACCTGGGACAGGCACTGGGGGCCAAACTCGGCATCTCGTTCACCTTCACGAACCAGGCGTTCGACAGCATCATTCCGTCGCTCCAGTCCGGCAAGCACGACATCATCATGTACGGGATGAACGACACGCCGGAGCGGCAAAAGAGCCTGTACTTCGTCGACTACTTCCACGCCGGCATGGACATCATCGTGAAGAAGGGCAACCCGGAGAAGATCACCGGCCTGCTCGATCTCTGCGGCACGTCCGCCGCGGTGGCCAAGGCCACCACGCAGGCCGATCTCGTGAGGGCCCAAGCCCCGAAGTGCAAGGCTGCCGGGAAGCAACCCATCACCGTGGTCGAGCTGCCAACCGAGGGCGACGCCCTGGTCGCCGTCCGGGCGGGGAAGGCCACTGCCGACGTCCTGGACGCCGCGGCTGCCGAGTACACGGCTCGGACGTCCGGCGACGGCAAGCATTTCGAGGTCGTACGCGACCCTGCCAACCCCACGGGCTACGCACCGGTGTACACCGGAATCGGAGTGCTCCGTAAGGACCACGACCTCGTCGTGGCCCTCCAGGCGGCGTTGACGGCGGTCATCAAGGACGGCACTTACGACGAGCTTCTGGCGAAGTACGGCCTGTCATCGTACGGCGTCAAGACCGCAACGGTGAACGCCGGATGACCCCCGCCACCGACATGCCCCACGACGTGGCCGCCGTGCCCCGGCGCCACCCGGGGCGGTGGGCCGCGGCGGCAGCGCTGGTCGTCCTGTGCGTGGGCTGGGTGCTCTCGCTGTGGAGCAACCAGAATATCGACCACCCCACGATTGCCGACTTCCTCTTCGACGGGCGGATCATCCAGGGCGTCATGCTCACGGTGACGCTGACCGCCTGTGCGATGCTGCTGGCAACGGCTCTGGCCGTGATGCTGGCGGTGATGCGGCTCTCCGCGAATCCGGTGCTGCGTGTGGTGTCCTGGGCGTTCACGTGGTTCTTCCGCGGCACCCCGCTGCTGGTCCAGATCGTCTTCTGGGGATACCTCGGCCTGCTGTACGAAAAGATCAGCCTCGGCATCCCTTTCACGTCGCTCCACTTCTTCTCGGCCAACACCAACGAGATCGTGACGCCGTTCGTCGCCGGTCTGCTGGCTCTGGGGATGAACGAGGCCGCCTACGCGTCCGAGATCGTCCGCGCGGGTCTGCTCTCCGTCGATCACGGCCAGGTCGAGGCGGCCCACTCGCTGGGCATGTCACCCACGCGCACCTTGCGGCGCATCGTCGTACCCCAGGCGATGCGGGTGATCATCCCGCCCATGGGCAACGAGACGATCTCGATGCTCAAGAACACCGCCCTCCTCCAGCTGATTGCCGTGCCGGAGCTGTACACACGATCCAGCTGGATCTCCGCACAGAACCTCAGCCAGGTGGAGCTGCTGATCGTCGCGAGTACCTGGTACCTGTTCCTCACCTCGGTGCTCTCCGTACCGCAGTACTACCTCGAACGCCGGTACGGCCGAGGGGCCAACCGCGCTTTGCCCATGACGCCATGGCAACAACTACGGCAGATGGCCGGCCAGTTCCGGACCCGCGTCGCCCACGTGGCGCACACCGATGTCCGCGCAGGCCACGGCAATACCAGGACGGAGACCGACTCATGACGCCGAACCCGCTGGTGGAGGCGCGGGACGTGCGCAAGCGCTTCGGAGCGAACCACGTACTCAAGGGCATCAACCTCCAGGTCCAGCGCGGGGAGGTGATGTGCCTGCTCGGGCCGTCGGGTTCGGGTAAGTCGACCTTCCTGCGCTGCATCAACCACCTCGAGAGAGTTGACGGCGGCCGGATCTACGTCGACGGCGAGCTCATGGGGTACGAGGAACACGGGCCCCGCATCCGGCAGATGAAGCCGAGACAGATCGCGGCCCAGCGCCGGGGCATCGGCATGGTCTTCCAGCGGTTCAACTTGTTCCCCCATCTCACGGCCCTGGAGAACATCACCGAGGCCCCGGTCGGTGTGGCAGGCCAGGGCCGCAAGGCCGCCCGCTCACGCGGCATGGAACTGCTGGCGCGCGTCGGGCTCACCGACCACGCCGGCGCATACCCGGCCCAACTGTCGGGAGGCCAGCAGCAGAGGGTTGCCATCGCCCGGGCACTCGCCATGGACCCGAAGCTGATGCTGTTCGACGAGCCGACCTCCGCGCTGGACCCCGAGCTGGTCGGTGATGTGCTGAGCGTGATGCGCGACCTGGCGAAGAGCGGAATGACGATGATCGTCGTGACCCATGAGATCGGATTCGCCCGCGAGGTGGCGGACCAGGTCGTCTTCATGGACGACGGCGTCGTCGTCGAAGCCGGCCCGCCGTGCCACGTCATTAGCGATCCGCAGCACGAGCGCACGAGGGCTTTCCTCGACAGCGTCCTGTAGGCCCCGCCCCCCTACGAAAGGCCCCCACCCCTGTGTCTGACGACCTGCATCGGCCCCTGATCGGGGTCACGGTCGGGCGAGACGTGCCCGACCGCCCCTCCTTCCTGAGACTGACAGAGAGCTACGTACGTGTCCTGACGACTTCGGGCGCCATACCCGTCGTCATCGTGACCGGCACCGACAGCGCCGCCATCCGGCACCTAGTGGAACGGGTCGACGGCCTGCTGTTGCCCGGTGGTGTGGACGCGCCAGACCCCCATCCTCGCCACTTCGGCGAGGAGGCGCGGCCCGAGACCGTCATCGACAAGGACCTCGACGCGCTGGAGATCACCGCCATCGCCCACGCCAACAGCCTGGGCATGCCGATGCTCGGTGTCTGCCGGGGCTGCCAGATCCTCAATGTCGCCCTCGGCGGCAGCCTTGTCCAGCACTTGGAGCCGGGTGACTTGAACCACCTCCAGGATCTTCCACTGGACACGGAAACCCATGACCTCCGGCTGGAGGCGGGGTCCCGCCTCGCCGCGCTGTCCGGCGGCACCCTGCTGCGGGTGAACAGCCTGCACCATCAGGCGATCGCCAGGACTGCCCCGGTGCTGAGGGCGGTCGGCACCTCGCAGGACGGCGTCGTGGAAGCCGTCGAGTCGACCGACCCCGACCGGTGGACCGTTGGCGTCCAGTACCACCCGGAAGAGCTGCTCCACCAACCGGCCCACCGCAGGCTCTTCGACGACTTCGTCGCGTCCTGTGCCCGATACGCGGCCGCTCGCCACACAGAACGGAACACCGCCCCATGACCAACTCCCCAGCAGGCGAGCGGCGCCAGCGCATCCTGCGTGCGGCCGTACAAGAGCGCCTGCTCGACCCCGACAACGCCCTACTGGCCGCGTTCATAGACCTTGACGGGGTCGAGGAGAGCGTCGCGGCGCTGCACAAGGCCTTCCCAGCCTCGGTCGACGTCCTGCACACCTTCGCGGCGAAGGCGAACTGCCTGGTGCCGGTGCTCAATGAACTGCGCACCCTGGGCATGGGCTGCGAGGTGGCAAGCCCCGGAGAGCTCGCCCAGGCATTGGCCGCCGGCTTCGCGGCGGAACGGATCGTCTTCGACTCTCCCGCGAAGACCCGCCGGGATCTTCACCAGGCCCTTCAACTGGGAGTCGCGGTGAACGCGGACAACTTCCAGGAACTCGCCCGCATCGACGAGATCCTCGCCGCCCGCTCCTCGCCCTCCGCCTCGCGCATCGGGTTGCGCGTCAATCCCCAGGTCGGTCGCGGCGGAATCGCGGCCATGAGCACGGCCACCGCGACGTCGAAGTTCGGCATCCCGCTGGAGGACGCCGGAAGCAGGCGACGGCTGATCGCCGCCTACCGCGACCGCCCGTGGCTCTCCTGGATCCACGCCCACGTCGGATCGCAAGGCTGCCCCCTGGAGCTGATCGCCGAGGGCATCGCGAAAGCCGTGGTACTCGCGGACGAGGTCAACACCACATGCGGCCGACGCCAAGTGACGGGCATCGACATTGGCGGCGGGCTCCCCGTCAACTTCGCAGACGACGAGACGGCCCCCGGCTTCGACGAGTACGTGGCCTGTCTCCAAACCCATGCGCCAGCCCTGCTCCGCGGCGGCTACCAGATCGTCACCGAGTTCGGACGGTCCCTGCTGGCCAAGAACGGTTTCACGGCCGCCTTCGTGGAATACACCAAGACCTCCGGCGGACGCCGGATCGCGATCACCCACGCCGGCGCCCAGGTTGCGGCCCGCACCGTGTTCATGCCCGAATCCTGGCCCCTTCGCATCACCGCCCACGACCCCGACGGCGCTGTCAAGCACGGCGAACCCGTGCCCCAGGACATCGCCGGCCCGTGCTGCTTCGCCGGCGACCTGCTCGCCCAGGCCCGGCCCCTGCCCACGCTCGCCCCCGGCGACATTGTCGCCCTCCTGGACACCGGCGCCTACTACTCATCCACTCCCTTCCACTACAACAGCCTGCCCGAGCCTGCAGTCCACGGAGTGCGCATCACCCCAGACGGACACATCCACTTCCAGCCTCTCCGACGAGCAGAAACCGTCCTGAACGTCCTCACGCGAACCGGCGGGTGACACCTCAAGGCCCGCACAACGAGTTCGCTGATACTGACTTCGGCTCGTTAGGGTGATCTTTCTCTGAGTCCCTGATGGGCCCGGAATGTTGTCTGTATCCCGTGGTGTATGAGGTATGCGGATGGGGGCGGGCTGACCCCTGGGGGACGTCAGCGCCGGGAGACGGTACGGATGCAGGCGGCCGAGCTGTTCGAGCAGAACATCAAGCCGCCGGAGGTCGCACGGCGCCTGCGGGTGAGCCCGAAGTCGGCCTACCAGTGGCACACGCTGTGGCGGGACGGCGGCGTGCAGGCACTGGTCTCCCGTGGCCCGAGTGGTTCGCGATGCCGCCTGTCCCCGCGCTGTCTGGAAAAGCTGGCTGCGTACCTCGATGAGGGGCCTGCCGCGCACGGCTGGGTAGAGGACCAGGTGTGGACGGCTGCCCGGGTGGCACGCTGATCGGCAGGAAGTTCCACGTCTCCTACAGCGTCTCGGGGGCCACACGGCTGATGCACCGGCTCGGTTTCAGCCCTCAGGTGCCCGCGCGGCGGGTGGCCGAGCGCGACGAGCAGGCCGTGGCCGTGTGGAAGGAGGCGACCTGGGCCGAGGTAAAAGAGCCCGGGCGGCGTGCGGGGGCTACGTCTGCTTCGAGGACGAGGCGGGCTTCACGCGACGGCCGCCCAAAGGACGCACCTGGGGCCGGCGTGGCCGCACCCCGGTCGTGACGGTGAGCGGGCGACGCTCGGGACGGTTGTCCGTGGCCGGGCTGATCGCCATACGGCCCGGTTCCCGCACCCGGCTGTGCCACCGCCTGCGCACCCATTCCGCGGGCAAGGCCAAGCGTCGCAGCTTGGGAGAGCGCGACTTCATCGCGCTGATCGACGGCGTCCACCACCTCGTCAAGGCGCCCATCGTGCTGGTGTGGGACCGCCTGAACACGCACGTCTCCCACGCCATGCGTGAGTTGATCGCCGAGCGTGAATGGCTGACGGTGTTCCTGCTGCCCGCGTACTCGCCGGACCTGAACCCCGTCGAGTGGGTATGGGCACATGTCAAGCGCAGCCTGGCCAACCTCGCCATCGTTGCTCTCGACCGGCTCGAAGTCCTCGTACGCAACCGGCTCAAACGCCTCCAGTATCAGCCCGGTACCCTCAACGGCTTCATAGCGGGCACCGGCCTGACCCTCGACGACCCAGCGTCACCTTGACGAGCCGAAGTCAGTAAGCCGCAGACCTCGGACGACGTCTGGTGCCGCGCCTGGTCCCAGGCGATCGCCGATGTTCTGCGGGGCACTGACCGGCCGGCCCGGAGTGCCCTCATGCTTAGAAGCCATCCGCTTACCGCTCGGCAGGCTTGATCAGTCGAACACGGTTCCTGTTCGGGTGATGTCTTGACGGTCGGGGCATAACGGCAGGGCCTCCTGGTAGCTCGGGGTTGCGATCCCAACCGAGCAGCACCAGGAGGCCCTGTGTCGCAGTCTTTCGTGCTCGTGTCTGTGGAGTCCAACGCGCCGTCTCCGGCGTGTGACTGTCTCGCGCACAGGTTCGGCAACGCGGCGGACGGGCCGGACCGCCTGCGGTGTTACGGCTCCGACCTGACGGAGGCGGAGTGGCAGGTCATCCGGCCGCTGCTGCCGGTCCCCGCGTGGCTTCAGGGGCGGGGCGGGCGGCCGGAGGGCTATTGCCACCGCGTGATGTTGGACGCGGTCCGCTATGTAGTCGACAACGGCGTCAAGTGGGTCAACCTACCCTGTGACTTCCCGCCGTACCGGCGGGTGCACGCGTTCGCCCGCCGCTGGCAGGTGACGGGCTTGCTTGCCGAGCTCCACGACCGGCTGCGCGACAAGGTGCGCCAGAAGGAAGGCCGTTCGCCGGACCCGACGGCCGCCATCGTGGACTCGCAGTCACTGCGGGCAGCGGCGAACATTCCGCGCTCGACGTCCGGGTGGGACGGCGGGAAGAAGGTGGGCGGCCGCAAGCGGCACCTGGTGGTGGACTGCCTCGGCCTGGTCCTTGCCGTCGTGGTGAGTGCGGCGAGCGTGCAGGACCGCGACGCCGCACTGCCCTTGCTGGAGCGGCTGCGCAACATGTACTTCTCCATCCACCTCGTCTGGGCGGACGGTGGCTATGCGGGGCGGCTCGTCGACTGGGCGGCCGAGAAGCTCCAGCTCACCCTTGAGATCGTCAAACGCACCGACGACACCAGCGGGTTCGTGGTGCTGCCGCGCAGGTGGGTGGTGGAGAGGACGCTGAGCTGGCTGATGCGCTCGCGCCGCCTGGTGCGCGACTACGAGACGCTGCCCGCCATGCACGAGGCCATGGTGCTGTGGTCCATGACCATGCTCATGAGCAACCGCCTGGCCGGGCACCGGCCAGGCACCTTCAGCCGGCCGGCGCCCCGAGCGGGGTGAACACCCCCGGCCGCACCTGGAGCACCCACCCCCGCTCGACCAGGCGTTTCGCCTTCGACCGCAGCCCCTCGACCTTCGCCGGAACCGCCTCAAGGCCCAGGGCTGCGGCCAGCTGCTGGCACCGCATACCCTCCCGGGCCGCATCCGACTCCAGCACGGACATGATCCGCTGGTAGTCCGGAGGCAGGACCGTCGCTGTCATGCCCTCGGCCCGTCTGGGCACCACCGACCCCGCCATCGCACTCACCACCGGCTCCGCGACCGCGACAGGCGGCTCCGCCAGCACCTCGGCCACCGTCACACGGGCATCCGCCAGACGCTGAAGTGCCCGCTCCGCCTCGCCGAGCGCGGCCTGCACCCGCTCAGCCTCCTCCCGCAGCCGTGCCACATCTTCCCGGACCTTCTTCTCCCGGGCCTCCAGCAGACCGAGCACCGACGGCACCAGCCACCTCCACAAGCGAGACGAACGAACGAACCACGCCCATCTCTCCCGCCGCCAGCCGGAGTTCATGCCCACCCAGCCCGAACCAAACGATCACGTTCGGAAAGCGGATGGCGTCTTAGCCCGGATCCACCGTTTCGTTGTGCTGGCGGATCGTGGATTTGAACAGACAGATGCCCTCTGAATTGGGATGATCTCGGTTGTTGAGGCCGAATCGTTCCGCGTCGAGAGGGCATCTGACGAGTGCGAGCTTCTCATGATCTGGGCCGTGTACGAGTGAGTTTCGACGAGCCGAACCTCGTGCCGTGCGCCGGGTTGCTGGCCCCGGCTCTTCTCGCCCAGCGGACCGGCCTGGCAGAACTGGTCGAGAGCCGTGTGCACTTGCGGTCCCACGGAGCACACGGCGGAGCGAAGGCGCTGACGGCCATCGGGGCGGTGCTGGGAGGGGGCGACTCGATCGACGACACCGCCCTGTTACGGGCAGGTGCGACCGGTGAGATCTTCAACGCCACCCGCGCCCCTTCCACTGTGGGTACTTGTCTGCGGTCGTTCCGCTGGCACAACATCCGCCAGCTGGATGCGGTCTCCCGCGAGTTTCTCAAGCGCCTGTGGGCCGCAGGCGGCGGGCCCGCTGACCTGGCCGGTCCTTTGACCATCGACCCTGGACTCCACCATCGTTCCGGTCTACGGACGGGCCAAGCAGGGTGCCGCGTTCGGCTACACAAAGACCCGCGGCTACCACCCGCAACTGGCCACCTTGGCCCAGAGCGGGCAGGTCCTCTTCTCCCGCCTGCACGGCGGAAGTGCTGGTGCGGCCCGCGCCGCGAAGTCCTTCCTGACCGAAACCATCAGCCGCACCCGCCACGCGGGAGCATCCGGGCAGCTGACCGTCCGCGCCGACTCCGCCTTCTACTCCAAGGACGTGCTGCTGACCGCCCGCAAACTGGACGTGCGCTTTTCCATCACCATCCGCCAGACCCCAAGATCAAGGCGACCATCGCCGCCATCCCCGACGACGCATGGACGCCGATCCCGTACTGGCTGTCCACCCCCGAAGTCTCCGGCGCGGACGTCGCCGAGACCACCTACACCTGCTTCGCGCACACCAAGACACCGGTCACAGTGCGGCTGATCGTGCGCCGGGTCCGTCCCACCCCCGGCTCCCAGCTGGCCCTGCTCACCACCTACGACCACCACGCGTTCGTCACCGACCGCACCGGAGACTTCACCGAGCTCGAGGCCGACCACCGCCGACACGCCGTGGTCGAGCAGACTATCGCCGAGCTGAAGTCAGCCGGCCTGGCCCACCTTCCATCAGGGCGTTTCACCGCGAACGCCGCCTGGCTCGCACTGGCAGCCATGGCCCACAACCTCGGCCGCGCGGTCGGCATCCTCGCCGGCCACGGCCTCGCCCGAGCCACCACCGCCACCCTCCAGCGGACCCTGTTCACCATCCCGGCCGCCTCGTGCACACAGCCCGACGACTACGGCTACGACTCCCCGCCCGCTGGCCCTGGGCCGACGCATTCACGCACGCCCTCGTGGCCATCACCGCACTGCCACAACACGGCTGAACCCGAACCAACACACCTACGTCCGAGGACCTTGGAGAAGCCGGCAGACCGGCAGCTCCCGCACGTCCTGAACCACACAGCACACCCAAACCACAGCGACCACCAACAGCAGACCACACCATCACCGGACGAGCAGGTCCTCTCGGGTGAGTTCGATGGTGTGCATCTGTTCCAGCAGGCGCTTGGGCAGTTGGGGCAGGTCGTTGTCGACGATGATGATCTGGTGCGGCCGGGTATGGGTCGCGCCGCCGCGGAGACCCGCGATGTGGTCGAGGAAGTGCGCATACAGTCGGCCGATGAGTTCCTGGTCGTCCTGCCCGTATCCGACGTTTTTGCGTGGCGAGTCGATGATGAGAAGCGACGGCAGGTCGGTCGCCCCGGTCACCAGCGCGTAGCTGAGGAACGCCATCCGGTACACGACGTTGATCGCGGTGCGCACTCCGTGCCCGACCTTGGTGAGGTTCCCGGCGCGTACCTGTGGCAGCAGCGAGCTGTGGTTGATCCGGGCCCCGGGGTCTCCGGGCAGGGCGACCGCGTCGATGAGCCCGGCGAAGTGCTCCTCGAACTCGCCTAGCGTGGCCTGCCGCCCGGCCAGCAGGTTCTTGCGCTTGCGGATGTCCTCCCCGCACCCCCTTCAGTTCCTCCTCGGCTGTTTGGACGGACCGGTACAGCTCGGCCAGCCGGTGGTGCGGCTCCAGCTCCCGCTCCAGCATCGTCGTCCGCGTGCGGGCCGTCGCGTGGGCTGCGGCCAGCAGATCGATCTGCGCGGCCAGCGGGCTGATCTCCTCTCGCGTCCGCGCATCCAGTTCGACCCGCGCCTGCTCCCACGCGTGGCTTCGTTCACTTTCAGCGACAGCGTTTGTCAATGAGTTTCAACAGCAGTCGGCTATCAATGGACGCATGCATGTTCATCGGAAATGACAGCACCTCAGCATCGCTGCGGATTCCGCTGATGCGGGCAACAGTGACCTGCAGTAGCCATTCGGACGGAGATGACCGTGGCAGCTGTGACCCTGTGTCAGATGAGGCGTCTGAGTACTTCTTCTACGGCGTCGATGAGGGGGTTGCCGTCGGTGCCTGGGCGCCGTACCAGGCCGAGTTCGACGTGGGGGAGTTCAGGGAGGCCGCGCGCTGTTGTGCCCGGCTCCACATTCGCCGGGAGCAAAGCGGCGACGCCGAGCCCGGCCCGGACTGCCGCTTGTACGCCCGCCAGGCTGGTGCTTTCGAAGGCGATGCGCCAACCGCGTTCGGCGGCTTCCAGAGCATCGAGCACTGGTACGCGCCAGCGGCACGGCTGGGAGAACAGTACGAGCGGCAGCGGGTCGAGGCTCGGATCGATGCCGGGCCCCACCGCCCAGATCAGGGGGAGCCGTGCCGTCCAGCGCGGCGGTTCGGCAAGGTAGGAGGGGTCACATAGCGCCAGGTGGATACGCCTGGCTGTGAGTGCCTCCTGCAGTGCCGGACCTGGGGCACTGATCAGTTCGAGCGTCGCTTCGGGACTCATGCGGGTGAAGTCGGCCAAAGCCTGGGGAAGCGGCGCGGCGGTGAGATCCTCGATCAGCCCCACGCCGCAGTGTCCCTTCACCGCTGGCCCGGCTGCGGTGAGCGCCTGGGCGGACAGCGCCAGGATTCGCTCGGCGTACGGCAGTAGTGCCTCACCGGCCTTGGTGAGTGACACGCCGGTGGCGGCGCGATGCAGTAGGGGCTGTCCGACGGTGCGTTCCAGTTTCCGCAGCTGCTGGCTGAGCGCGGGCTGGCTGTGTCCCAGCGCGGCCGCGGCTCGGCTGATGCTGCCGGACCGGGCAGAGGTGACAAAGACCCGCAATAGCGCCGTCTCAAGATCTGTGGGCATAAGCAGATGCTATGGGCCACCCCAGCATTCGACCAGTTCCTTCTGGCTGGGTCGGTCAGTAGCGTCGACACATGCACTACTTCCATGTCGATGTCTTCAGCGTCCTTCCGTACAGCGGCAACAGCCTCGCGGTGTTTCCCGACGCCGCCGGGCTCACCGGCGTTCAGATGGAACGGATCACCCAGGAGCTGCGCCACTTCGAATCGATCTTCCTGACCCGCGGCGGTGCGCGGGATGACACATGGCAGGCCCGTGTCTTCGACCTCGTCGAGGAGCTCGACTTCGCCGGGCACCCCGTTATCGGCGCGGCATGCGTGCTTCACGCCCTGCACGGCACGGACGACAACGAGACGTGGACGCTGCGGCTGAAGGCCCGCACGGTGGAGGTCACCACACAGCGTCGCGGCCCCGGGCGATACGCGAGCGTCCTCGATCAGGGCCCGGCGTCCTTCCTCGGCCGACCGGACACGCAAAATGTGGCCTCCTGGTTCTCGTTGGACACCGATGATCTGGATCCGGACCTGCCCGCCGAGGTCGTGTCCACCGGCCTGCGCTACCTGGTGCTTCCCGTGCGCAGCGGCGCACTGGAACGTGCCCGTATCGCGTTGGATCTTGACGCTCCACTTGCCGGGCTCGGCGCCCAGTTCGCCTACCTCCTCGACGCCACTGCCCTGGAGGGACGACACTGGAACAACGACGGAATCGTCGAGGACGTGGCCACCGGCAGCGGCGCCGGATGCGCCGCCGCCTACCTGCGCCGCCACCACCGGATCGGCGACGGCGAGACTGCGGTCCTGCGGCAGGGTCGCTTCACCGGCCGCCCCAGCGAGATGACGATCAGCGCCGACGGCCAGGGTGAGGACATCCGCTCCGTAAAGGTCGGCGGCGAGGTCGCCTTCGTCGCCGAAGGGCGTCTTCAGGAACTGCCCCAATGACCGCGCGAATGCCAGCGCACTTCGGTCCTCACGCAATTCGCGCGGCCGTGGGATACGAGGACGTCCTCGAGCCGGTCGCGACCGCGCTCGCCGACTACAGCCGCGGGCTGGGGGAATCTCCCGGTACCGTCTTTGCCCCGGCTGGCCGCGACGGCGACGTTCATGTGAAATCGGCCTGGCTGCCTGGACGACCCATTTTCACCGTGAAGGTTGCGACCTGGTTCCTGGAACGCGCCCGCCGCGGCGGCACCCCGGGCGCGGGCGTGATCGCAGTGTTCGACGCCGAGACGGGAGATCTCCGGGTGATACTCGAAGACGAGCATCACCTCTCCGACATCCGGACCGCCGCTGCCGGCGCGCTCGCCGCGCGCACCCTGGCCCGACCCGAGTCCGCCGTCCTCGGCGTCCTGGGAACCGGCGTCCAGGCCTACCTGCAGGTACTGGCCGCAGCAGACGAACTGCCCATACGAGAGGTGCGCGTGTGGGGGCGCCGCCACAGCCGCGCCCTACGCCTCGCCGAGGCCCTCCGATCTAGGCGGCCAGACCTGCACGTGACCTCGGTGGCAGGCGTTCAGCAGGTGTGCACGGCTGCTGACGTACTGGTGACGGCCACGGCGAGCACCGAACCGCTGGTGGAAGACGCCTGGCTGACTCCTGGCCTTCACATCACAGCCGTCGGAGCCGACGACCCCTCGAAAGCTGAGCTTTCCTCCAGCTGCTTGCAGCGCGCCGAGCGGGTCGTGGTCGACAGCCGTGCGCTGGCCACCGTCCATGGAGACCTGGCGAGGGCCAGGACAGTCTGCGAGGACTTCGCCGAGCTCGGCGAAGTCCTCGCAGGAGTAGCACCCGGCCGGACACATGAAAGTGAGATCACTATCTGCAAACTCATCGGGCTCGGCGTGCAGGATCTCGCAGCTGCCGAAGTCACCCTCGCGCGGCTGCGCGACGGCATCCCCCACGGAAAACGGCCGCCAGCCAGCGCCAGTGACCTTCAGTAGGCGACTTATCGGTGGGCATGGCACTCGAGGTCAACCGCCGCCAGCGTGTTCGGCTCGTGCCCTGGTGCTGGCGAGGCGGTATGAGTCGGTGCCAGTCTCGATGATCGTGCCGTTGAACGTGAGGCGGTCGACGATGGCTGCGCAGAGCCGCGGATCGGTGAAGGTCTTGGTCCAGCGTGCGCCGTGCGGCGCTTCGTTGTATCCCCGACGCAGTCGGGATGAACTTGGAGGGAGGTTCTTGGGTCGCAGGGCTTACTTGAGCACGAAAGCGTGAGGGGACAACAGCATGCTCGGAAAGCGGTGCCTGTCTGGAGGCGTTCAGGACGGGGTGCCGCAAGACCCGCGCGATATGGCTAAGGCTTGATTGCTTGAAGTCCAATTCCCAGTGGTGCGAGAGACACCCGTCGAAACGGCGCCTGAATTCGATGTCCTGCCATGCCCTGGTCGCGGTTGGAGGCCGGGGCAACCTCCATGGTAGGGAACACCTCCCAGCGAGGGAGGCCAAGGGAATAAGTGGGCGGCCTACGTCGTGCTCGATACGTACAACGAAGACGTACCACGGGATCGCCTAAGACGCCATCTCATTTGGCGTGTTCGATAGCCTGCTGCCGTGGGAATCGTTGAGCGGCTGGTGCCGGACGAGTTGTGGGAGCTGTTCCAGCGAGTGGTGCCGGAAGCGCCTACCCGGCCTCAGGGAGGCGGCAGGCGCCGGCACGGTGACCGGGAGGTGCTGGCTGCGATCGTGTTCGTGGCCACGTCGGGC
Organism: Streptomyces sp. NPDC051636; assembly: GCF_044453765.1. Taxonomy (NCBI): domain Bacteria; kingdom Bacillati; phylum Actinomycetota; class Actinomycetes; order Kitasatosporales; family Streptomycetaceae; genus Streptomyces; species Streptomyces sp. NPDC051636. The sequence continues at coordinate 47,883 of NZ_JBITDA010000032.1, forward strand.
TGCACGTGGCAGCAGCTGCCGTCCGCTTCGTTCGGGCCGTCGGGAGCGACGGCTCACCGACGCTTCGCCGAATGGACGAAGGCCAGGGTCTGGGCAAAGCTCCACCGCCTGGTCCTCGACGAGCTCGGCGCCCGTGGTGAGCTGGACTGGTCCCGCTGCGCGATCGACTCGGTGAACGTGCGGGCCCTGAAAAGGGGGAGCTGACAGGTCCGAATCCTGTGGACCGGGGCAAGTACGGCTCGAAGATCCACTTGATCACCGAGCGGACCGGTCTGCCCCTGTCCGCCGGGATCTCGGGGGCGAACCTGCACGACAGTCAGGCGCTGATCCCGCTGGTGAAGGGCATACCGCCGATCCGATCCCGGCGCGGACGCCGACGGCGTAGGCCGGGCAAGCTCCACGCCGACAAGGGATACGACTACGACCACCTGCGGCGATGGTTACGTGAGCGGGGCATCAGGCACCGCATCGCCCGCAAAGGCATCGAGTCCTCAACCCGCCTGGGCCGCCATCGTTGGACCATAGAACGCACCATGTCCTGGCTCGCCGGATGCCGCCGACTGCACCGCCGCTACGAGCGCAAAGCCGAGCACTTCCTGGCCTTCACCAGCATCGCCTGCACTCTCATCTGCTACCGGCGACTAACCAAATGAGATGGCGTCTAATACTGCAACGGTGCTTGTTCTGAGTGCTGGGCAGTTTTCAGGGGCTGTGTCCGCGTCGTTTGTAGTGACTGCGGCGGGCTTGGTGTTGGCGTCGTCGTCGCCAGTATGACCAGTGCAGGATGTGGTCGACCGGTGCCGGTCGGCGTGTGGTGAGGCGGGCAACGAAATGATCTTCGAGGTGGTTGGATCACTCCGGGACCGATGATCCGGGGGTGCGAGGTGGCGCGGCCGAAGCCGTAGGAAGTCGACGACGAGCTGTGGGCGGTGATCGAGCCGCTGCTGCCCAAGGTCGAGCGACGGACCCGCCACCCAGGACGCAAGCGGCATCCGGACCGGCTGGTGTTCCAGGGCATCCTGTTCGTCCTGCACACCGGGATCTCCTGGGAACACCTTCCGCAGGAGCTCGGCTTCGGGTCGGGCATGACCTGCTGGCGCCGCCTGGCCGAGTGGACCGAGGCTGGCGTGTGGCCCCGGCTGCACGAGGTCCTCCTCGCCAAGCTCCGCAGCGCGAACGCCCTGGATTCTCCCGCGCGGCGGTCGATGGCTCCCACATCCGGGCGTTAAAGGGGGCGCCAAGACCGGACGAAGCCCTGTCGACCGGGGCAGAACCGGCAGCAAACATCATCTGATCACCGACGCCACCGGCATTCCGCTCGCCGCCACCCTGACCGGCGGCAATCGCAACGACGTCACCCAGATGATCCCTCTTCTCCAGGCCGTGCCGCCGGTGCGGGGCAAGCGCGGCCGACCCCGGCGCCGCCCGGACGTAGTGCTGGGCGACCGCGGCTACGACCACGACAAGTACCGCCGCCTGGTCTGGGACCTCGGCGTGAAGCCGTTGATCGCCCGCCGCGGCACCGAGCACGGCTCCGGCCTGGGCACCCAACGCTGGGTCGTCGAGCGCGCGTTCGCCCATCTGCACTGGTTCCGTCGCCTGCGGATCCGCTGGGAGATACGCGACGACATCCACGAAGCCTTCCTCACCCTCGGATGCGCACTCATCTGCTGGAGACGCCTGAAGTCATTGCGATAGGAGTTCTGAGAGCCAGCGACCTGCTCGACCGTGTGGAAGGCTCCTACCGGTCCCGGACCGAGCTCGTCGACGACTGGCACGCGGTGGAATCCCTGGCCGCCGACGTCCCGGCGCTACGGGAACTGGCCGACTGGCTGCTCGACCAGGTCGCCCTGCGCGACGCCAACGCCCAGCAACTGCGAGCCGTCCTCGAGCCGGACATCACCGACTACCTCCTTGACCGGCGCGGCGACGGACACCAGCCGGGGATCGCTGCGCCCGCGCTGGATGAGGCCCGCACCGCGCACCTGGCCCAGGCCCGCGACACGGTGCGGAAGTACACCGCCGCGGCCTACTCGGGGCGGGAGACGGAGGCCCAGCGGCTTCTGGACGCCTTCCCGGTCCCGGGCCGTTGCGTACAGGCCAGCGGTCCGGCCACCGCCTGGCGCCAAGACTCGGGCACCGCGCAGGAGGCCGTCGGCGCCCTGCAAGCGCAGCGGGCGACGGCCACGGCGCAGGACAGCACCGTCTACTTCGCCGACCCGGAACTGCTGCACGCCAAGAACTCCTACCTGGCCGCGCGGGAGGGCCAGCTGCACCTCATGCATGACGCGCTCGGGCGTCTCGCCCATCTCGTACCGGCCCCCCGCGAGCTGCCCGCCGAGCTCGCCGCGGTGGCAACCGGCCAGACGCAGCGCCGCGTCATCGAGGCCTTCGGCACCACCGACCGCGCCCGACACGTGCTGGACGGACAGATCAGCTACCAGCTGAGCAGGCCGGTTCCGGCCCGCCTGCGCGCCGCCGCCAGCGCCGAGGGCGACCTGCTGACCCGGGTACGTGGCGCGCTGGACCAGCTCACCGACCCGGGTGCACCTCTCGACGCAGAGGCCATCCGCGCCCGCACGCAGCAGGCCATGGCCCGCTCCGCCGTCTCCTCCGGCCGCGCGGCCCGCGACCACGACCACGACCAGGCTCCCACCCAGGCTCTGGCAGCCGGTGCCACGGTCCACGGGGTGCAGCCGTGACCTGCGCTGAACGTGAAGGGGTGCAAGCAGCGCGCCTCCCGGGGGCTGCCGGCAGGAAGCCATGGCGCCGGTGCGTCAGCCGGTGAGGCCGGTCTGGCGCGCTCTGAACAATGAGCTGATGGTCACGGCATCGGTGATCAGGCCGGTCAGGGCCATCTCTTCCGCCTCGGCGAAGGGCACGGTGCAGGCCCGGCGGATGCCGCCTGCCGCAGCGACCTCGCCCACTGTGTCGATCCGCCCGGCGTACAACAGCACTGGATCTGCCAGGACGTAGGGGTCCGGGTGGACCTGGCCCAGGCCGATCAGCTCCGAGGCCGAAGCGGCGAGCTGGTCCTGCAACTGCCCGGCCGCGTTGTCGGTATCGGCCAGGCCCTCCACGCCGGGCGCGCGCAGGATCTCCCAGTGCCAGGTGCGGGTGGCGTGCTGGAACCGCTCGGTGAGAACCACGCTGTCCGCCAGCAACGGGAGCACGGCCACCTGATGCTCCGGCCGAGCGGAGAGCAGACGCAGCCGGCGCGCGTGCTGCCCGTCCGGCAGGATGACCGGGTCCTCGAGGACCACTCGGTCCTCGTCCCGGTGGAGGACCTGCCCTTCGACCATCGGCCAGCGCATGATGCCGATCGCGCTGTCGCCCTGTGGGGTGAGGAACCATCGCGGCTGGGTGTCGCGCAGATGCGCGTAGGCGGACTGCGGGGTGTGGTCCATCAGGTCACCGACTTCGGCAGACTCGGTGAGCAGCGAGCGGCGCACGGGCACGGCCCGGATCACGCGAAGGCCTCACACACGTCCCGGCAACGCGCGAACTGCACAGGCGCGGCGCCGCCGGTCGGCTGGTACCTGATGACCGCCCGTGTCGCAGGGGGCGAGGTCGCATCGTGGAGAGAACTCACGTCGTCGGCTCCGTACGGGACGGTCGGCAGCAGATGTGCACCCATCTACGCGCGCCTGCGGGCCGCGCGGGCGATCCTCCCGCAAGGACGCCGTCTGGCGGGAGGATCGAGGCGTACAACCGTGCTGAGCCTCCCGCCGGACGGACTCCCCGATGCAGGCGAGGCGCTCGGCGAGCCGCCCCGGCCACGAGGACCGGATCCTCGGCAGAGCGGCCCCGTGACCCTTCCGCCGGTCCCTGCTGTGCCTCTGCGCGCACCCCCGTACCTGCTGTCGGCCAACTGCACCCGCGGCGGGGATCCGGGCACCTGCCCCCTGCTTCTTCCGCCCGGCGGGACGGGCCGCCGGGTTGCTGACCCGGCCCTCGGGAGGGCGCGGCCCGGGCCCGGCAGCGGCAGTACGCCAGCACTCAGCATCGGCTACGCCCCGCCCGAACCCCGGGCACCACCGTGCTCCGTATCCTTCCCGCCTGAAAGGTCGGCCTCCATGATCCGCCGTCTCGCCCTCCGCTCCGTCACCTCCGCCGCCCTCGCGATGGCGGCCGCCGCCGCCGTGACCGTGACGACCGCCCCGGCCGCGCACGCCCTCGGTGAGAACAGCAAGTGCACCGTCAACTTCCGCAATTTCGGCGGGACGGTGGGCAAGAACGGCTGGCACTACCGCAGCGGCCCGGGCACCGGCTACGCCAGCCGCGGGCTGCTCTACCGCGGCGACAAGCTGACGGTGCTCTGCAGCCGCAACGACTGGGTGTACACCCAGCTTTCGCGGCGCTCGGTGTCCGGCCTGCCCAAGGGCGCCAAGGGCTGGGTGCGTCAGGACGGGCTGCTGGAGCTGGCCGGCTGATCCTGTCTGGCGCAGCAGCGCGACCGTGCGTCGTCACCGCGGCGGCACCCCTCTCGGGGATGCCGCCGTGTGCCATGCCCGGGGCGCACGCCGCGGTGGGGTGGCTTCGTTCACGTGAAGTAGCAGCGTTTGATCAGCAGTTTGGGCAGCAGTTGGCGATCTTGAGTGCTGCAGATGCTCACGAGAAATGACGTCGCCTTGGTGCGTTGCCACCGGAGTGCGGCAGAAGCGGTCCGTCCCTTGATCACCGGTCGTTAGACTCCCGGCGTTCGGATGCTGTCGATGGACTGGAAGTCCAAGCCATGGACGATGACCGTTGGGACGACTGGCCGGAACGGTGGGTCGGCACGGACTGCGACGTGCGGGCGGCCGTCAGCGCGATCCCGCGGGAGGTCAAGGACGGCTTCAGGTACGACGAGGTCCCCTGGCAGCGGTTCCGGCACTTCTACGGCCCGGGCGAGGAGATCCCCGGCCTGCTCGCCACGCTCGCGTCCGAGGACGCCGAAGCTGCCGACAGGGCCTTGTGGCAGCTCTGGACGAGTCTTCACCACCAGGGCAGCACGATCGCGGTGGGAGCACTGGCGGTGCCGTTCCTACTCCGGATCGCGGTGATCGCGCGCCCCGAACTCCGTGCGCAGACCCTTCGCCTGGTCGCCGAGATCGGCCGGTGTCAGCACATGGGGGACGGATCGCGGGAAGGCCTGCTCCAGGTCGCCGAGGAGCCGCTGATGATCGAGGGCAGCACGATGTGCCCGGTGGACTGGACGATCCAGGCCGCCCGTCAGGCCGTCACGGACGACCTGCACCTTTTGCTCCCGCTTCTCTCCGACCCTGACCCCGAGGTCCGCTCCGTGACCGCGTACGTTCTGGCGGCGGCGACCGACGGGCTTTCACACGTCTCCTCTGCTCTGCAGTCCGGGCTGGCGAAGGAAGACGATGCGGTAGTCCAGGTGAGCCTGATCCTGGCGATCGCCCAACTCGCCCGCGAACACCAGGATGAACATGCTCCCAAGTGGGCCCGGGGCCTGTGGTCGGATCCCGGACGACCGCCCGAGGTCCGCATCGGCGCCGGCCTGGCCTGGCTGTGCCTGGTCACCGACCCCGCCCCCGACGAGCTCCGCGCCCTCCTCACCGACCCCGGCACCCGTCAATACGACGGCCTGCTCCAGCCGGTGCCATGGCTCACCTGGATCGACTCCACCGGCGTCGGGCTGCGCAGCTGTATCGACGAAATGCTCACGGCGAACACCCCCGAAGCGGTGCTTGACGATCCTTGGGGTGGAGGACCATCAAGCTGAACCATGCAACGGTCAGCCGGCTTTGGCGGGCGCCTTCGGTCCGCGCCCGGGTCGAGGCGAGCCGGTAGGAGTCGGTGCCGGTCTCGATGATGGTGCCGTTGAAAGTCAGGCGGTCGACGATGGCCGCGCAGAGGCGGGGGTCGGTGAAGGTCTTGGTCCAGCCGCCGAAGGACTCGTTGGAGGCGATGGCGACGCTGTTCTTCTCCTCGCGTTCGGTGAGGACCTGGAAGAGGAGTTCGGCGCCGTGGCGGTCGAGCTCCATGTAGCCGAGCTCGTCGATACAGAGCAGGTCGACGCGGCCGTAGCGGGCGATGGTCTTGTTCAGCTGCTTGGCAGCGGCAGCAGCCGCGGGCGCTCGTCCTCGAAGTACTCGTCGATGTACTCGTCGATCCCGTCACGACTCGTGATTAAAGCCCGTGGGGCTCTGCCGGCCGGTTGGCCACCGGTCGCTGCTGTGGGCGAGCAGCCCCGACACTGGCGCCCCTCGCGGAGGCCGCCCACCGGCGTTGCCACCCTTGCGGGGCCGCGAGGCGGACCGGCGAGAGGGAACGCCGCACCAGGTGCTGGGACTTGGCACCAGGCACCGACCGCTGTCGGGGACGCGGCGTTGAGGCGGTGCCCGTGGGCCTGTTGGGCTGTGCCACCTGCGGCTCTTCCCCGGGCTGCATCCCACCGCCCGCGCGGCGTGCACCCCTGACAAGGCCGCCGTGCGGGCGGGCCCTCCGCCTAACACCCCGACTTTTCTTGCAGAGGCAGGCAGGCATGGCCCAGGTGCAGGTCCGCGACGTCCCCCGCACCGCCGAAGTGGCCGGCCTTGCACCCCAGCCGTCCACCCACCAGGTTCCGGCCCGCCCCGCGACCGCACCGGGCAAGGGGCCGACCTTCCGCGCCGTGCTGCGCCACCGCTACTGCGGCCGCCTGCTGAGCGCCTCGGTGACCGGACGCATGGCTCTGGGTATCGTGCCCGTCGCGCTGATCCTCCAGGCGCAGGCCGACGGCCACTGCCTGGCGACCGCCGGCCTGCTGGCCGCGCTGTACGGCGTCTGTCCGGCGCTCGGGCTGCCCCTGCTGGGGCGGCTGGCCGACCGGCGCGGCCTGCCACTGCCCTGCCACCTGGGAGCCGTACTGGTCGTGGCGGCGCTGAGCGCCCTGGCCCTCGCGGGCACCACCAGCCTCCCCTTCACGGCCGTGTGCGTCGCCCTGGCCGGAGCCGGATGCCCGCCCCTCGAAGGCGGCCTGAGATCGCTGTACCCGGCGGTGCTGCCCGATGCCGCCCACGTGCGCACCGCCTACACCCTGGACTCCTCCACCCAGGAGATCGTCTACGTCGCAGGCCCCGCCCTCGCCGTCGTCACGGCCACCTGGCTCACCCCGGCGGCGGCCCTCGCCCTGGCGGCCGCCGCCACCTGGGCCGGCTCCCTCGTCTTCGCCACCGCGCCCCCCGCCCGGGCCTGGCGCGCGGTGAGCCGCCGCCCGGACCCGCTGGGCGTGCTGCGCCCGCCCGCCATGCGCCTGCTGCTGTGCGCGCTGGTCTTCCTCGGCGGCACGGTCGGGGCCCTCGACGTCGCCTCGATCGCCGTGGCCGGGCGGCAGGACGCCTCCTGGCTGGCAGGCGCGCTGCCGGCGACGTTCTCCGCGGCCGGACTGCTCGGCGGCGTGCTGTTCGCCCGCCTCCAGAGCGCGACCGCTCCTCAGTCACGGCACCTGCTGGTGCTGGCGGCCCTGTTCGCGGCCGGGTGGCTCCCCTTGCTCGCCCCGCTCCCGGCCCCGGCCGTGCTCGTCCTGTCGGCGGCGCCGGGTGCCTTGTTCGTCCCCCTGCTGACCGTGGCCAGTCTGACCGTCACCGCGCTCGCGCCGCCGGGCACCTCGACGGAGGCGGTCGGCTGGATGTCCAGCGCGATCCGCCTGGGCGTGGCCGGCGGCACTGCTCTGGCCGGTCCGCTCGGCGGGCACTTCGCCGTCCCGCTGGTGGCCGCCGCCCTGTGCGCACTCCTGCTCTCAGCCCCCACCGCGCCCGCGGCTGCACCGGCCGCCGCCTGAGCCCGCTCCCACCGCCGGGGGAGTGGTCCCACCTCACGGAACGCCGTCCCCGATCGCCATGCCGGGCCCTGGCACGCCCGGGCCCGGCACCGGTTGCGGGCCGCTGCCCGCCTGGAGGCTCCCCTTCACCACCACCGAGCAAGGAGAGATTGCCGTGCCGTTTCCGTCCGCCCTCCGCCGCACCAAGCCCGCGCACCGCGCCCGGACCATGACCGTGGCCACGGCCGTGGCCGCCTCCTCGGTTCTCGGACTGTCGCTCGCCGCGGCCGCGCCGGCGAGCGCGGCGACGGGCTCCAAGGCGTGCACCCACCAGGTCAAGCTCGACACCCGGGTCATCGCCACCGTCAACTTCCGCACCGGGCCCGGCACCAGCTACACCAGCCTCGGGCTGCTCAACAAGGGCCAGGGTGTCTACTGGGCCTGCTACAAGGGCGGCTGGGGATACCTGAAGCCGTACTACGGCGCGCACAAGGGCCAGTGGGGCTGGGTGAGCCGCGACTACATCGACGTGCCGATGCAGACCGACTGACACCGTCCGCCGGCACGGGGCCCGCGGCCTTGGCACACCCTCTCCGGGTGCCGAGGCGCGGGCCCTTGCGTTGCCGCCTGCGCGCCGTGCCCTTGCCGCGAACCGCCCACGCGCAGTGCCCGCGGCGGCTGACGGCCGCCCGCCCGAGTTCCGCCGGAAGCAGGCATGCCCGAGATGGCCAACGGCGGCACCCCGGCGGTAACACACCGGGAGCGGCGGGCCTGTCGGAAGGTTCGCCGTACGGACCGGCCGGGAGCGTGAACGCGGATTTGTCCCGCATCCCAGACCGCTGCACCAACTCTTTTCCCATCCCTAGGGATAAGCGAATTTTGCCCGCTTCTGTCCCTGGCGGTCCGGGGCCGCTGCTGCTGAGATCACCTCTGTCCGACTGATGCGTCACCCTCTCGAGGAGCCTTCGATGAACCAGCGCCGCCCGTCCACCTCCCGCCCGCTCTCCGTCATCCGCCCGGCCGAGTCCGCCCAGCCGTGTGCCCGCCCCACCGAGGACCTCGCCGCGCGCCCGTTCACCTCGTCCGCGGCGCGCCCGTAAGACGACGCCCCTCCAGTCCACGCGCCCGTCCGGGCCCTCAACACATCCCGGGCGGGCGCCGACGCGTCCGGGGCCCCACGAGGCTCCCTCCCCGGCCACTGCGTCCAGCCTCGCCCCCGGGCCGCCACAGCGGTGAACGCCGCCTGCGGACCGCCTGGCGGATCGCCGCAGGCAGCCGCGCGTGCCGCGCTCCCGCACCACGGGAACGGCCGCCCGCGACAGCCGCGTGCGGCGCGGCGCGCGGCAGCCTGAACCGACAGCCCGCCCAGACGGACACCACCGGGACCAGGGAGACGCCGCGTGCCCGACACCGACCGCCTCTACGCCCTGTCCAGCACGTACAACCACCCCAGGCTGTCGGGCCCCGACGGACCCGGGCTGCTGATCAACGATCCGGTCGTGGCCATGCGCTGGTACCTGACGAACGAGCGCGAGGAGAACCTCGCGGTGACCGGCCACGTCAGCGATGACCACGGCGCCACCTGGCGGCCGCTTCGACCGCGCGAGCTCCTGTCCGACGCCGAGCAGGCCCTGGCCGCCATGGCAGACGACCCCGGCCCGCAGACCCGGCAGAGTGCCGGCATCCTCCGGGGTGCGCTGGCCGCCGACGCGGCCGACTGGCTCGACCACCGCCTGCGGTACGTACAGCCGGACGACCCCACCCCCTACCGGCCGGAAGAGCCCTCGCCCTCGTCCTGGCAGCGCGGCGGGCACATCTGGGCCCTGGCCTTGGGCACCCTCCCCGACGAGGACATGCTCAAGCACCTCACCGCCCGCTTCACCGCCCCACAGGCTGAAGGCGCCGCGCTGCTGCGCACCGGCGCCGCCGAGATGCTGGACGCCCTCGCCCTCGCCGAGGCACCTGCCCGCAGCGAAGAAGCCCAACTGCTGGCCGCCCTGGCCCACTTCAACCGGCTGGCTTTCGGCTTCGAGACCGGCCAGCTCCACGAACTCGTCGAAGACGCACAGCGCAGCATCCTGGATCACCTGATCACCGTGCACCCGGCGACTGCCCCTGTGGCCGAAGCCCATCCCCGCCCCGGACACCCCGCCAACCAGGCAGCCCGTGCCTACCTGAACCGCCTGTCCTTCATCGGCGCGGACGGGGAACAGAGGCTGCTCGACGATGCTGCCGCGGCCCTGGCCGAGGCGGTCACGGCCGCCGAGCAGCAACCCGACCAGGCCCCCGCCCACAACGCCACAGACGTTCAAGCACCGGCGATCCCCGGCTACCCGAAGCACCTGGAAGGAGACCTGCAGGCAGCCGCTCAGTGGCGGCTGATCTCACCTGTGGCCCGGCGCGCGGCCGAGCAGACCATGGACCGGCTGGCCCGCGCCACCTCTGCTCTCGCCCAGGCCACCGCTGCGGCCGATGCGAACGAATCGGCCTCACCGCAGCAGGACGCGGCTCTGCTCTCCCACCACAGCCTGCACCAGGAGCTGGAGGAGCTCACCGCACGCCACGCACTTCTCATGCATGCCAGCGTCCTGGCCGACGCGGAGGCAGCCGCCGAACCCGCCAAGCACGCGGCCGTCGTCGCCGCCGCGCAGGCCACCGAAGGACAACGCCGAGCCAGCACGGCCGCCGAGATCGTCGCGGCCGAAGACGCCTTCATGGCACACGTCAACGGCGCCGAGGACCGGATCGCGGCGACCCTCTCCGAGCAGCGCCGCCTCACACGCGAGGCCCTGCAGCGGATCTTCCCCTACGCGGTGACCAGCACGGGCCGGCACACGGTACGCAGGAACCTGCTCGAGAACTCCGGGCTCGGGATCGACGCCTACACCCAGGCCTCTCGGGCGATCGGTGAGAGCGCACGGAAGCTGGAGAGCGTGGAAGCCGCCTATCGCAGCGGCGCGGTGTCCTTCGGCCGTCCGTCCGTATCGCAGGAGGACGTGGAGCAGGCCCGCGCAGCGCTGCAACGGGCGCAGACCCGCTTCGCCGACATGCGCATCAGCCGCCCGAACACGGTCCGCGCACTCAAAGCCCTCGACGGCGCAGCGCATCGAGACCCTTCGCCGTCCGAAGCGCCGGCCGCACGCGCCGCCCGGATCGCAGCGCAGTCCCGTGAACGCTCCAAGGCCACCGCGCCCGCCGCGCCACGCACCGATCCCGCCGCGGAGCAGGTTCGCCAGGCCCACAACTCCTCCGCGCAAGCGCACCATCCGGGCGTACGCCGAGCCTGACCGCCCAGAGGCGTCGGGACCCCCTCGCCGCTGCTGGAGCCGGGCGACCGCGCGCGGGGGACTTTCGGCATAGGCAGGTAGCCGGTCAAGCCGCTGGCATCCAGCCATTGCGGGCCGCTGTCGCTGGTGCGGGGCTGGGCGTCGCGGACGTACAGCAGGACGCGGAAGCTGCGCAGGGCGCGGGGGCGGGGTGTGTCTGAAGTGACACATAATTCGAACAAGCGTTCTGATGACGGTATGGACGTGACCGACTTCCCCGACGACCTGGTGCAGACACAAGCCGCCTGGAACGCCACCTACGACGCGCTTGCCGCACCCCGACCCCGCGACACCACCGCCCTGCGCCGCCGCCTGCTGCTCCTGTCCGTACGCCTGTGGTGGCACCCCTACTGGGAGACAGCACCCTCGGTACCCCCGGCACGCTCCGAACTGCGGCAGCTGGCCCGCGTCCACGGACGCGTCCGGGTCACGTGACCGGTGGCGCGCCAACAGTGGCGGTGCCCGACCGAACGGCCCAGGTACGCCCCATGTGCGCGATTGGTACGCACAACGTCGGGCGGTGACCCTTCACCGCGCCGCCTCGGCACGGTTGGGGCGCTACAGGCTGACCGTGTCGAGGAGGTGGGGTCCGTTGTTGCGGACGTTGTTGACGGCCGTGGAGACCGGGCGTGCGTCGAGGTGCCCGTCGGCGGGCTGGCTGAGGAGTGCGCGCAGTTCGTCGGGGTCGTGGTGGGTGGGGTCGAGCCAGGCTTCGTAGTGGTCCTCGGTGAGCGCCAGAGGCATGCGCGGATGCACGTGACCGGCTGCGTCGGTGGCCTCGGTGGTGATGATGGTGCAGGTCATCAGCCAGGCGTCCGGGTCGTCGTCCTGGGAGACGGCAGGGTCGCGCCAGTACTCGTACAGCCCGGCGAGCGCCATCACCTGGTCGTCCTCGGGGTGGATGAAGTACGGCTGCTTGCGCGCCTTGCCGGTGGCCGGGTCCTTGCCCGGCTGCCACTCGTAGAAGCCGTCCGCCGGCAGCAGACAGCGGCGCTTGAGAAACGCGCGGCGGAAGGCCGGCTTTTCATGCACGGTCTCCACCCTGGCGTTGATCATCCGCGCGCCGATCTTCACCTCCTTCGCCCAGGACGGGACCAACCCCCAGCGCAGCGGCCGCAACTCCCGTGCGGGCGCTGCCCCGTCGTCGCCGCGCGGGGTGCGCTCCAGGACCGCCCAGACGTCGTTGGTCGGGGCGACGTTCCAGTTCGGTGCGAGCGCCTCGGTGGAGGGCCACTCGTCGGCGTGGAACAGCTGCGCCAGGTCCTGCGGGCGCCGGGTAGAGACGTATCGGCCGCACATGCGACCACTGTCTCACCGCCCCGTCGCTCGACGAGGTACCGGGCGGGGAGACAGTCCACGTCGTCTTCGCCCATGGGCAGATCGAGAGAGCTGCGCAAACGGAAGGACCGCATCCCATGAACGCGACGTGCATCAGGTGCGGTTTTCAGGACGTGCCTGCGTTTGCGGGCAGGTCAGGAGACTCCCAGGGCCCACTCCCTGGGCAGGCGCATGCACCGGGCAACCATCTGGCGCCCTCGCGAGTCGCATGACGCGAACTATCAGCACCACCGTGAAGACCAGATGAACCGCGCCACCATGACCACGCTCGCCGCCCTCGCCCTCGCCGCCACGCTCACCGCGTGCAGCAGCAGCGACGACAGCAGCACCAAGCCCGCCAAGGCGCCGACCCCCTCGGCCACCGCGTCCAAGGCCTCGCCCACCGCGTCCAAGGCGTCCGACCCGCTCGCCGCTGCCGGCATCCCGGCCGCGCCCACCGGCCAGGCCCGAACCGACCTGCTGGCCGCACTGCGCAAGGTGAACCCCGCCCTGGTCGCCGACCCCGACAAGGCCATCGACAACACCCGCAACCAGTGCTCCGCCATCAACGGCAAGTCGCCCAAGGTCGACGACGTCGCGCAGGCCCGGTTCAGCAACAGCACGCACACCGTGAGCCCGGCCGAGGCCAAGCAGATCAACACCGCCATCAGCGCGTACTGCAAGACCGCATAGCCTCCCCGTCAACGGCCCGCCACGCTCCCGCGCGGCGGGCCGTCAGGACCCCGGACCCGTAGCCGGATCGAGAACGGAGTGGGCCATAGCGATCTCACTCGCCACGACGGTTCAGCCGCGTCCGCGTCGTTTGCTGCGCCGGGACCCGCGGACCTTCAGGGACCGGGAAGGGCGAACGTCATCTGCACGAGCTGTACGGAGCCGTCGCCGGAGACGAGGATCCCGTCGAGGCCGGTGTCGGGGGCCAGACCGTTGCGCCGAGCGGAGCCGAACAGCTTTTTGTGCAGGTCGCCGAGGATGTCGTTCCGCTGAGAAACAGGTGCAAGGTGCCTGACCTTCAAGCCCTGGACACCGAGGCCGTCGGAGGGGAGGGAGGAGGCCTCCTGCAGGGCACGGATGAATTCGCCGTACTTCATCGTGTCGCGTCCAGCGGTGCGCCCCGGCTGCCATCTCGGGTCACGCGGCTGCAGCCTCTCCCCGGCTGTCGCGGCCGGAGCCGCATAGGCGTGCCTCCACGCCTGCTCCCACTGCTCAAGGGTGCGCTCGCCGGTGATTCCGCAGCCACGCAGGAACGCTTCACAGTGCTTCCAGGCGGGCAGTTTGATCTTCCGGTTGGCGATGCGCCAGCAGGTCCCGAGGGGAAGCAGGAACACCTCGCTCTCACAGGCGACCCCTGCCGGCTGCGGGACGGTCCCGGCGCGCTGCTGGACGGTGCGCAGCGGCGGGGCTCCGATGCTCTCGTAGACGGCCGCGAGCGCGGCGGTGAACTCCCGCCGGGTGCGGATGTTGTGCACCGCGGGCAGGTGGAGCTGGCGCAGAATTCCGCGGTCCTTGGCCCGGGCCCGCGCCCACAGACGCAGTGCCCTGCGCTCCTCCTCCGGTGTGGCGCCGCAGCCGCGCGCGTAGGCCACGACGGTGGTCTGCTTCGGCAGGGTGCGGCAGCCGGCCGCGCGCTTGAGCGTCGCGGCCGAGACAGCCAAGGCCGGGTCGCCGAGCGCCGCGGTGCGCTCGGCGAGTTCAGCGAAGGTGAGCCCGGCCCGCTGCCGGAACTCGTGAAGGCGGTGCGCCAGCGCGGCGTGGAGCGGGCCAGCGGCGGCGGTCTTCACCGGACGCATCTCACCAGCCCCCTCTCACTTGCGGGCGGCGGCGGTCACGGCGGCCGCGAAGGCCTCCAGCAGCCGCCGGCCGCCTCCGCCGACCGCGTACACGGCGGCACCGATCGCTCCGCACCCGGCCAGGAGGACGAGCACCTCGCGCACCGGGATACCGGCGAGGGCGAGCCCCGCACCGAGCAGCGGGAAGACGCTGACGCCGCACGCCTGCGCGGCGCTGACCGGTGCCCGGCCGGGCCGGGCGCGGTCGGGGACGGGCGCCAGCGCGCCCTCACGGATGCTGGACATGACGAAGTACCTCCCTGGCATACGGGCGGGCCGCCGGTCACGGAGACACCGGCAGCCCGCACACTGATGTGCTACTGGCCGCAAAAACCGGTGAGTGCACGGAAGTTGACGGCCTCCGTGCCCGGTGACGAGCAGCATGCCACGATCCACACCCCGCGCGCGGGCCCTCGGCTCACCCGCGTTCCAGGAACCGCCGAGGGACCAGGAACCGTCCGCTGCGAGCAGTCCTACGCCGCCGACCAGGCTTGTTGCCCGCGCCATGGAGCCAGACGACGAAGGCCCGGCTCACGGGTGTTCAAGGTTGCCTTGCCAGGGCGCAGTCAAAGAGGGAAAGCTGGCCATCAACCAGCCCCGAGCGTCGGGGCGGTGTGTGGGGGGAACCAAGCGGCACGCTTGGTTCCCCCCACACACCGCCCCGGCCCTCGGGCCTCCCTGACACGCTACTGGCCGCAAACCGAAGCAACGCAGGGACACCGCAGACCCGTTGACACCGGGCCTGTACCGGTCGGGACCGGTCCGAAGCGGACCGGTCCCGCCGCATACCCTCTCCCGGCGCCTGGCCTCCATGCACGACGGTCTCCTCATCGGCTGTCCTCGAACAGCAGTGGTCCCGCTCAGCGGCGGATGAGCTTGGCCTCCACGGCACAGCCCCACAGCGAGATGACACCGATCTACAAGGCCGGTTTCTGGTGCCGGGCGAGGAGTTCGGTGAAGAAGTCCTGCACCAGCTGTTCGGCGTGGGGCTGGGTGAGTTCCCAGCCGCCGAAGCGGTAGATCTCGTATCCGGCCAGCCGCAGCCGCCGGTCCTCGGCGACCATCTCCGCGTACAGCCGCGGTACGGCGGTGTGCGTGATCCGCCCCTTCTCGTCGGGCGGGTTGGGGCGGCCGTAGTGCTGGACGCCGTCGACCTCGATGACGATGCGGGAGCGGTTTGGGGCCAGGAGCAGGAAGTCCATGCGCTGGCGGGGCAGCGCGCCGGACTGCTTGCCGCTGCGGCGGGTGTAGGGGTCGTAGTGGAGGTAGACCTGCGGGATCAGCGCGGGCAGGTCGAAGCCGCCTTCCTCGGCGTAGCGGGCGCAGTACGTGCGCATCACCAGCTGCTCGGGCACGGAGTCCAGCGACCGGTACAGACGCCGGTACAGGCCGCTCGCGGTGGTCTTCTCGTCGGTGTCCGGCTGGTGGTTCTTCGCCCACCAGGCGACCATCTGCCGCCAGGTGAGACCCTGCGGCGGCAGCGGATCGGTGAACACCAGGCACGTGTGGGCGTTGCGGACGATCTCGACGTCGTTGTTCACCGCGTCCCGCAGTACGAGCTCGGGCTTCTCGCCGTCGGCGGCGAAGATCAGGTTCTTGAAGCTGCCCGCCGGACCGTTGCGGAACCGGCTCTCGTACTCCAGCTCCTGCAGTTCCTCCAGCGCGTCTCTGGTCGGGCCGAGGATCTTCTCCACGCAGTCGCGGCGGGCCTTCCAGCTGCCGCTCATGTCGTTGTCACGCCAGTACGAACCGAAGCCGCGCGGGCCGTCGAACGCCCTGAACGGCCACGTCGGCGGCTCGAGGGCGAGACGTTCGATCACGGCGCGGTGGGCCTTCATGACTACGGGCACGGTGTCGTTGTTCAGTCGCATGTCCCGGCCGTCGGTGCCGTAGGAGACGAAGTCGTCGTACAGGAGCCGGGTCAGCGCAATCGCCACGTCCAGGTCGGTGTGACCGTCCGGAGGCCCGAACCGCAGCGACTCGATCAGCCCGATGTCGAGCACCCACGACTCGCCCCATCCGTCGCCGCTGCTGAAGAACGCTCCCGGCTCCACATCCCACCCCCGTCTGTGATTCTTCCTAGACATCGTCGACGGCGGCCAGCACGGCCACCAGATGGCGTCCGGCCGGGTGTTCTACGCGCCTGCAGGCCGAGGTCTCGCACCCAGTGGTTCATACGCCCGAGACCGGCCTACGGGCCCAGGTGGTGGCCCGAGCGGCTGCGCCCCAACTTGTAGTCGAGCAGCACCTTCCCTACGGCACGGTCGAGTTCAACAACGACCGGACGGTCTGGTCATCCTGGAGCCGCGCCTCGACCGGCCTGTCCGCTCAGCCGCCGTACCTCCGTCTGCGCCTTTCCGGGTGCGGTACGTCCTTGGGGACCGAGCAGTGCCTGAAAGGCGCTCAGAGGGCCGATTGCGGCCACGCGTCGTGGGCTTCACGCAACGTGCCCAGCCTCGAAGAGGGGACGACGGCCGAGAAGCGAAGTGGTCGGTCACGTCCGCCGACGTGCTATGGCAGCGCTGGCCGGGCATCCGGGTTGTGGAGCCGAGGCGTCCCCCGTCCCAGCCACCGGATCTCCCAGTCGACCTTTCACCTGGATCTCCCACCTGGACCTGCCACATGGTTCTCTCAATCAGCTCTCTCATACACCCGCTGGGACGTCCATGGTCGGCTGCTACCACATCAGGCTTTCAGACGCTCAAACGTTTGGGTCTGGAAGGCCCAGATGGCTACCTTCTGCTGCGTGAAGACGACGACGCCCGCCGAGCGGGACATGCAGGAGACCGCAACCGGGCGGGACACGCGTACGGCTGTCCTCGCCCGTGCGATCCGGGCCAACGTGCCGCTGCGCAAGACCTTCGTCCAGGCGAACAAGGGAGCCGCCAGCCGCCACGGCCCCCTGAAGGACTTCGTGAACGGCAGGGACCTGCGGGGCCTCAAGGCCTACCTGATCATCGTGGCCGCGTGCAGCAACGGGGACAACGGCTGGTCGACCACGCACGACAGCGCGGTGTGGGCGCGGCTGATGGACATCTACGAGACCGCGACCGACCAGTCCGCCCGCACCGGTGCGTGGCGGGCCCTGCGGCGGCTGCAGGCGCGCAAGCTGATCGAGTGCAGCCGCAGCGGAACCATGATCACGGTCACTCTCCTGCGCGAGGACGGTACCGGGAAGCCCTACGACCGCCCCGTGGGCGACACGGAGGAGAACCGCTTCCTGCAGATCCCGACTACGTTCTGGACGCAGGGCCGTGACGAGAACCTGGACCTGCCGGCCCTGGCCCTGTTCTTGGTCGTCGCCCGCGAGAAGAACTGGTCGCCCTTCCCCGCGGAGAAGGCCCCCGAGTGGTACGGCTGGTCCCCTGACACCCACGAACGCGGGCTGAAGAAGCTCGTCGCTCTCGGGCTCGTCGAGCGACGCGAGCACCGCACCAAAGCCCCGCTCTCCCCGCTCGGCTTCACCCTGGTCCATCAGTACCAGCGCACCGCCATCACACGGCCGCGCAAGCCCAGGAAGAAGACCGCGTCCGCGGGGCGGTGACCCCGGCCGAGCTGCGGGCCTTGACCCCGCCGTCTCGCACCCTGCTGTCCGCCTGGCACCCCGCGACGCCAAGGAGGGGGTGCGGGCCACTGATGCCCCGCGTTCCGCCTGCGGACTGTTCCGCAGGCATCCCAGAGAGGAAACCCGCATGTCCACCGGTACCAACCAGCCCCAGCAGCCGCCGGCCGCGCCGCCCCCGGCCACGGACCCCGTGCTGCTCCTGGTGCTGGGGATCGTCATCGCCCTCGTCCTGGGCGCCACGCTCTACCTGTGCCTGGCCCACCCCTCGTTGACCGGGCCGATCGGGGCGGTGTGCGGGGTGGCCTCGGCGCTGATCGCCGCGCTCGCCGTGGCGTTCGCTCTCCGTCGGCGCTGACGACCGGCGGGCTCGGTCGAAACCCCTTCCCGGCAATGCCCGCCGATGCCGGACGGCACCGGCATGGCCGCGCCCCGGCACGCGGACGTGCACGTGTGCGGGGGCGAAACCACGGCCCGTCCGGGGGCGCCTGCGTCAGGACCACCGACCGCACACTGGGCACCCGTGCACGACGACCATCGCCATGTTGACCGCCACGCCCCGGACACCCCGCTCACCGAGGCAGCAGGCGAATGCGGCGGTGGATCTGGTTCATGCCGAGGACGAGCAGGAGCTGTCGTCCGGCTTGGTCGAACTGCTGCGGAAAGTGGGTTCGCGGGTGGGCCGGTTTCTTCGGTGGCGGGGTCACCGCGGGCGCCAGAATGCGTGTGTCTGACGTACGTCAGCATCGATCACATCACGCAGGAGCTCGCGATCGTCTGCGGGCAGGTCGCCGCCGAGGAGGTTCGAGGAGGTTCGCGGACAGCCGGTACGCCTCGGCCAGCTGGGGATCGCCGGCCGCGAGGACGCTGGAGAGCAGCGGTTCATCCCGTTGCGACGCCGCATCCACCAGGGCGATCAGGCGCTGGCGCTCCTGGTCCGTCATGTCCGGCAGGGCAGGGCCCAGTTGTCCTTTCAGGGCGGCCCAGGTGAGGGTCTGCTGGGCACGGGCTACCCGCTGCAGAGCACCGCGCACCACTGCGGCCGCCGTGGCGAGGGTTTCGTCCGACAGGCCTTCGGCAGGGCGCGGGACGTGCCGTGAGGGCGCCGTCTCGTCCACGGCGTACTTCTCCCTCAGCGCCCGGATCTGCCGCAGGAGACTGCCGGTCAGGGCACCGTCAGCCGCGGTCACGGCGTCTTGGAGTTCCCGGAGTTTCTCCTCGCGGCGTCTGGGCGACATGTGCGTCTGCTGGTGCTCGGCCACCAGACGCCGCACCCTCAGCACGGCTGCCTGCTGCTGCCGTCGCTCGCGTGCGTCGTCCGCGTCGGGCCGAGACGGTGGCACCGCTCCTGCGCGCGGCGGGGCCGGAGCGAGTCGGCCGAGCGCTTGGCGTCGACGGGCGGCCGTGTCCGGGGCGGGCTGGTGGTTCTTCTCCTGAAGGAAGAGGCGAGCCTTCTGCAGCATCTGCAGTTCGGCGTCGCTGGCACCGCGCCGGGTCAGGGTGGTGGCCCGGTTGTAGTGCTCGCGCACATCCCAGGCACGCTTCTCGTTCACGGCGCGCTCCAGGTCGGCGAACACGCGCTGCTGGTAGCCCATATGGCTCTTCAGCCATGTACGGGCTTCGGGGAGGGCCTGCTGGGCTTGCGTCCGCGCGTGCGGCTCCAGGGACTCAAGGAAGGAGTCACTGCCTTCGCAGAGCCGGCGGACGTGCTCGACCGTGCCGGACCGCTGTGCCGCTTCCAGGCCCCGGATCAGTTGCTTGACTGCTTCCGGCAGCGGCTGCCTGCGCCGGGGACGGGTTGCCGGCGGCTCCTTTAGGATCCGCTGCGCGGCCTGGGTGACAAGTCCGTCTGCCGTCCACCCGCAATCCGCCAGGGGCACCCACTGCGTGGGGTGGGCGAGGCTCTCGGTGCCGATCCAGACCCGGCGCTCCGGCCCCTCGCTGTGCACCCGCACCCGGTACACGTACCGGCAGCGAGCAAGCGTTCCAGGCTCGAGCGGGACACCGGCTGCGATTCGGGATGCCGCCGTCCCAGGCCGGGCGGACTCTCCCGTCGAGGTGAACGCTGAACTGCCGTCCGTCGTCCAGGTCGACGTCCAGGGCGGAGCCGATCGGGTCGGGATAGGAGAACCGGGCCGCTCGCCCGTGCTTCGCCAAGGACGTCTGCAGCGCGCCCTTCACATACAGGTGGTCGGCGCTCGACTCGCCGACACCGCAGCGCCGGCACACCGCCTCGCCCCCGTCCGGCCCGGCGGGATAGTGCTGGAAGTGGCACTGCCTGTCGACGTACAGCTTGTCCGCCAGACGAGCCCCGCAGCCCCCGAGCAGCAGGCCGCACCAGAAGGAGTCACCACGATGACGCCGCCGGAACGCATCCAGCTCGATGGCCGCTACGGGCAGAACGACCAGCACGTCCGAATGCTCGTTGCCGATCACCGCCGTCTGCACAAGCCGTGAGTCACGCACCAGCGCCCCCCAATCCCCGCCCCCACAGTAGACGCCCCGCCCCGTTGACGGCCGCCGCCGGGAGCGCCCGCAGATCGGCTGGATCCGGCGCGTGCAGTCCGCGTGACGACCAGCGCACCAGCGAGGATGCTCCTGGGGGGCTTGCTTTGCTCTACTTCGCAGGGTGACGCAAACGGCTGGCGAGCGGGGTGCGCACGTCCGGTACGGTCAACGCGGTGGTGTCCGCGCCGGCCTTCTGGGCGGCCCATCACGGTGGCGATGTCGCCCGTGGCCAGTGTCTCGGCGGGGCACTGTCGGCACTCTCCTTGCGGCTTGTGTCCTGGCTGAGCGGCAACGAGCGCCCGGACGTGGCCGAAGGCGTCCAGAGCCCGGTCGACCCGCACCGCGTGCCACGTCCCGTGTTGCTGCTGCGGCGAGAGGCCGGCTGCGACCCGGGGATGCACGGGCAGGTCCACCTGTCCGTCCACGGAACGGACGAGGACGACCTGGTCGAGGTAGTCACACCGGTCGGGCTCGGGCCGATTCGCGTCCAGCCAGTCGACGGCCTCGGTGCGGGTTCCCGGCCCCCACAGATACTCGGACGGGAAGACGGTTGTCGCGGCGCGGGCGTCGAATTCCATCAGGCCCGGGTCGTCCACCACGGCACGGACCAGGAGGTAGGCCAGCGGCTCCTCGTCCTCGGCCGAAACCAGATGTTCGGCCAGGCCGGCGAGGATCGTGTGACCGTTCTTGCTCCAGCCGATGGCGATGATGTCCCGCTTCAGCGGCGCCGGGTACAGCCGTCCGCCCGGGGTGGGCTGCCCCCACAGATGGTTGATGAGCTCGGCGAGGTCGGACAGGGTCCGGGCGGCTTCCACCGGGGAGTTCAGATGGTAGGAGCCGTGCGCGGCCATGTTGCGCAGCTCCTTCTGGGCCGGCTCCAGGCTCCGGTTGCGCTGCCCGCGTATCAGACCTTCGCGACGCGCCCACCGCAGCAGCCCGCCGAGCATCCCGTTGAAGTGCTCCCAGTCCCCGGCAGTGCCCATCCGGATCTCGGCGCCCTTCACGTTCCGGAACTGCTCGTAGAAGGCCGAGTAGCTGGTCATGGTGACCTGGTGTTCCCGGCCCCGGCGATCGCGGACGTCGACGGCGCGGTCCTGGTGGTGAGCCACGAAGCGGTCCCGCAGGGCCTGCTCGAAGGTGAGACGGGTCGCGTCCTCGACGAGGGTGAAAAGCTCGTAGCACAGCACCCCGTGGCTGAACCCGGCCCGCAGTTGCTCGAACTTGTTCCGCGTCGATTCGGCGACCTCGTCCGCCAGCTTCAGCCGGGCGATCACCCGCTGCTGGAACTCCGCCGAGTCCTCCGCGTGCATCCGGCCGAGGCCCCACGGGGTGAAGTGCAGAGTCCGCTCGTCGACCGCCTGCAACTGCTCGAGCGTCTTGATCTCCATACTGGGCCGTGCCTGCCTTCCTGATACGGCTTTCAGCGAACCGATCAGGATCGGCCCAAATCGCCGGACTCCGCAACCGAATTGACTCCGATCCTGACATCCCTACCAGCCGTTTCACTTCGCGAAGGCAGCGCGAGCGCTCAACCGTGGTGGAGCGCCAGCACCCAACCTCGACGTCCACGAACCGGCCGCCGCCCACGTGGCCCGCCGCCCTCCCGCCCGGCCCGTGTGCCCGCATCCGCCCGGGTCTCAGCAGGCTCGAGCGCCTGGCAGCGCGGGGTACGGCCCGGGCTGCGCCCCGCGGACGAAATTCGGCATACAAGGACTCACTGCTGCGGGACCATGAGCCATGCCCAAGGACCAGACGCCCGTACCGCCTCATGTTGCTCGCGCTCTGCGCCAGATCAATGAGTGGCAGAAGGCCACGAGCGAGCCCAGTCCGGTGGTGGAGGCGGGCAGCAGTCTGAGCGGTGATGACGCCAAGGTCCCCACCCTCAGGGTGTCCAGTGCGGCCTATCAATGCTTCGCGCACGCGGTAGATCATCTGCACGCGGTCCAGGCCCTGCTCTTCGAAGCCAAGGTCATCCATTCTTACGCGCCCTACAGCCTGCTCCGGGCCGCGGTCGAAGCTGCGGGCGAGGCGATCTGGCTCCTTGAGCCCAGCAGTCGCCAGGAACGGATACGCCGTTGTCTCAAGCGGGCGTACGAGAACGTCAGCAAGGGCAGGCAATTCATGGACCTGTCCGGTCTCCAGCAGTCAGGCAGGACCCACGAAGAACGAATCCAAGAGCTCAGGGACCTCGCGACCCAGCACAGCCTGGACCCGAACGGCATCTGCGGCCGCTGGAGCACACAAGCCCAGCTGAAGTACGTGGACGAAGTCGTCCTCGACGGCAAAGAGGCACTCGCTCAAAACCTCTGGCAGATCTGCAGCGGCTTCGCCCACGGCCGGGAGTGGGCCACGCTCGGCCTCCTGGAACGCACCGTGCACAGCCAAGTGGGAAACGTGGTCCAGATACGCCTGTCCAGTTCCACCGAGGTGCTGCTCAACATGCTCTACATGACGACCCTGCTGACCACGAAGGCCAAAGCGCTGTACGACATCAGAAGGACATGCCACCAGTAGCGGCAGAGGTGGCCTGAATCGCCACCGTCGTCGGCTAGGGAGTGCGCCCGCGCCTCGGCAGCTCTCGCCACACCGCTGACCCCGCACACCGGCCTCGCCGTATCCAGGACGGAGCCGATCTCCTCGCCGCGAGCGCCCAGGAGGTCTTCGCCTCACCCCACGCCCGTAACCGTGTCCCGGGCGGTACGGGCGATGCGGATCCCGCTCGCCACGGCCTCGCGCCAGACGTCCCCCCGGTGATTGATCTTGTTGCGCAGTTCCTGGTACTCGGCGAGGGCGGCGGCATCACACCGGGCGCGCGAAGGCTTGGTGGGGCGCGCCTTGGGGTGCCGCGCCTTCCACCTCTCCAGCTCGTCCCGGGCCTGTTTGGAGGTGTGCCAGCATGCGGCCAGCACAAGGTTCACGAGATCGACGGGCAACCGGACATTGACCTCCTCCGGCCAGCCGGATTGCGGAGATGCGCACGAGCGGCCGGGGGCCTTGGCCTGCTGCGGGATGTCGCCCCAGTCGCGGTTCCAGCCCCGTTCCTCCAAAACCGCGCACAGACCGCCGGTCACCAGCGCATCACGACTGTCGATGAGCTGTCCGCGCCGGCGCAGTTCGGCCTTCTCGTCCTCCCACCGGCCACGCCGGGCGCCTGCCTCCCGGGAGGTCATCCCGGCCAGCGAGGCCGCGAGCTGCTCCTGCGCCCAGGCCCGCTGCTCCTTGAAGAACGGCTTGAAGCCTTTCAACTCCTCGTTGGTCCCCAAGGGGACACGCACGTTCACCCGCTGGTCCCCCAGAAGGGGCGCCGAAACCGAGGCCGGCATGGCGCTCGAGACGACGGTGCGCAGACCGCCGATCATGAAGTCCCCCAGGGCTCGTCCGCGACAGCCGGGGCCGCATGAACGTACATGGCCCGCAGCGCCTTCAGGGCGCGCAGGCGGTTGCGGTCAACGTTCTCGATGCTGATGGCCAGGCGCCTCGCCGTCTCCTTGGACGTCATGCCGCTCACGAACAGGCACTCGATCACGCGCCGCTGGACGTGGGGCAGGCTCTGGACCTTCGCCAGGAGCTCCTTGTTCCGCAGGCCGGTCGTGACCACGTCCTCGGCGGACCGCTCGGTGCCGAACTGCGGCTCCAGTGCGACCCAGTCGGCGTGGGCGGTCGATACCTCGGGCCTGCTGCTCGCCCTGCGCAGATGGTCGACGGCCGCGTTGCGGGTGAGGGCGAACAGGTAGGCGCGCGGGTGCTCCGGCAGATCGGAACCCTCCTTTACCGCCCGGAGCCAGCGTTCGCTCACGCCGGACAGGATGTCCTCGGCGCTGTGCTGGGTGATCCCGAACTTGCGCAGCAGCATGCGGCGCAGTTGCGGTTCGGCATCCAGCATCTCGGCCGCGACCACGTCGAAGGCCGCAGGGGCAGGCGAGGCGGCGTCCTGGTCCGACGGCGACGGCGACGGCTCCGGCTGCGGAAGCGGAGCCGGTGCCCCGGCCGCGTACGCGGCCGGGGCACCGGCGAGAGGCTCACTCGCCAGCATGACTACCAGCCGAACGCGAGCCGACGCCTGCCGTTCCGGCGCTCCAGCACCACCCGCTCCGGCATCATGCGCCGCAGCATGTGCGCGATGGTGCGCACCGCCTGGGCGATGGTGTCGAGCGCCAGGAGGCCGACCGCGGCGACCAGCGCGCTCTCCAGCGGGTCCTGCCAGGTCACGTCGCCGTGCACGATCCGCACGATCGTGACCACGATGATCGTGACCGAGATCGTGCGGCGGCCGCGGCGCCGCCACGGCCGGGGATCTTCGACGCACGCGGCCGCCTGGGCGGCACGCGGCAGAGATCGCGGATTCATGCGTCCTACCAACTGCTCTGGGGGCCCGCCATGTTCGGGAAGAGCCGTTGAGCCCCGGAATGGATAACTGAGAGCACTGTGCCCCGGTATCCACGGCAGTGTCGAGCTGGCACAGGTCAACTGGCCCTGTTGTGTGCAACTTTGAGGATCGCAGGCCAGAGCCGCCGAGAGGGTCTAACAGCGCCTGCACGTACGCCCGTCGATGTGACCGGAGGAACAAAATCCTCCCGGCGGGAGGTTCTTCGGGCCCGCCGCCTTCGGCTCTTCCCAAAGCGGCGACGGCGGGCCCCGATAGGACGCCAGAGACGTCTTCACCTTCTTAGACGTAGAGGATAGAGATTTCCCGACACCGATGTGGCCTAGGTCACACAAATTCCATTGACGTGTCTTTCACCAGGCACTGCGTCAACGCCCCAGACGCGGCGTGCCCCGCAGCGCCCCGCCTGCAGTCCCTGCTGCAGGATGAAATGCAGTCTCGGGCGAGGCCGGCCGTGGTCCCGCCCTGCATCCAGGAGGAAGGCCTGCCAGGGCCGCCTTGCCGGGGACTACCAGGGTGCGCGGTGACCGTGGCCGCGGCGCGCCAGCTGTTGGGGCACCGTCAGCCGCCCTTCCCTTTCGAGCCGACGCAGGGGGTCTGTGTAGCGAACGGTGGAACTCGGTCGGTTTTCTTCAGCGTTGTCCGGCGGTGAGCCGGCCGTCAAAGGTGATGTCGAAGGCTTGGAGTGCGGCCTTCCAGCGCATGGTCCAGCGTTTGCGTCCGGTGCCGGTCGGGGCCAGGCTCATGACAGCCAGGTAGACGCATTTGAGGGCGGCCTGGTCGGTGGGGAAGTGTCCCCGGGCCCGGACGGCCTTTCGGATCCGTGCGTTGATGCTCTCGATCGCGTTGGTGGTGCAGACGATCTTGCGGATCTCCACGTCGAACCGGAGGAAGGGCACGAACTCCGCCCAGGCCGCCTCCCAGAGCCGGACGATCGCCGGATACTTCCCGCCCCAGGCATCGCTGAACTCCACGAACCGCTCCAGCGCGGCCTCCTCGGTCGGAGCGGTGTAGACGGGCCTGAGCGCTTTCGCGATCTTCTCCCAGTCCTGCCGAGCCGCGTAACGAAAGCTGTTCCGCAGCAGGTGAACGACACAGGTCTGGACGATCGTCGCAGGCCAGACGGTGTTCACGGCGTCCGGGAGCCCGTTCAGGCCGTCGCAGACCAGCATCAGGACGTCGGCCGCGCCGCGGTTCTTGATCTCGGTCAGGACCTGGAGCCAGTACTTCGCGCCCTCCCCGCCATCGCCGATCCACAGGCCCAGGATGTCCCGGTGTCCCTCGTCGGTGACCGCCACCGCCATGTAGACGGGCCGGTTGGCGACCTGCCCGTCCCTGACCTTCACGTTCACACAGTCGATGAAGACGACCGGGTAGACGCTGTCCAGCGGACGGTTCTGCCATTTCGTCATGCCGGCCATCACACTGTCGGTGATCGTGGAGATCGTGGACTTGGAGATCTCCGCGCCGTACACCTCGGCGAGATGTGCGGAGATCTCCCCGTGCGTCAGCCCCTTCGCCGACAGCGACAGGACCATCTCGTCCACCCCGCCCAGACGCCGCTGCCGCTTCTTGACCAGCCGGGGTTCGAACGACCCTGCCCGGTCCCGCGGCACCGCGATCTCGACCGGCCCCGACTCGGTGATCACCGTCTTGGAGCGGTGCCCGTTGCGGTAGTTGTCCCGGCCGCCCTCGGCCCGCTCACCGGGCTCGTGCCCCAGATGATCGGTGAGCTCGCCTTCCAGCGCGGACTCCAGCACCCGCTTGGTCAGCTACTGCAGCAGGCCGCCCTCCCCGGTGAGCTTCACCCCACCGGCCTGAGCCCGGGCAACCAGCTCGGCGACCAGCCCGCCGTCCACGGCGCTCGCCCCACTCACAGCGGCCTTCCCGGCCTCGGCGTCACTCGTCACGTCAGTCATCAACTGTCGCTTCCAGCTCGGGAGTTACACCACTCACCGTACAGACCCACAGGGTCCGCAGACCGGACCGGCTGACCAGGATGTTTGCCTGGACGACTTCGCCGACAGGGACCAGTCGGGAGGATTCGCCACTTGGTTGGTCAAGGACTTCACGGTAGCGGCGCTGCCCGCGGTGGAGTAGAGAGCGGGTCAGGCCGTGGCCTTCTTCCAATTGCTGCAGGTTCGCGAACGCGTCTCGCCATTGTCGCGGACGCACACCGCGAACTGGACGATGGCGCCCTCGACGAAGTCGTAGTTGTATTCGACTGTGGTTCCAGCACCCTTGGAGTTGTACATGTCGCCGCGCCATATGCCGTCGACCATCACTTCGCCGAAGCAGCCAGCGTCATCCTTCAGGTTGTCGTTGAGGGAGAAGCGTTCCCCGTAGTCGTTGAACTGCAGATCACAGGCGCCGTCGGCGTATCCTTGGGCGGGCAGGCTCCACGCTCGTGCGCTGGTGCCCGCCCAAGCGGGTGGGGACAGGGCCAAGGTGAGGGAGACAGCGGCGGCCGTGGCGGCGGTGAGCGAGGTCACGGCGCGGTTGAAGTGAGACAAGGCGGTCCTCCTGGCAGGTTCGGTGGCTGTGGTGGTGATGGCGCGTGGACCGGAAGCGTCACGCGGAGGCCGTCCCGTATCGGCAGGTCTCCGACAAGGTGTGGCCGTCGTTGCGAATGCAGACCTCGAAGCTGATGTAGGTGCCCTCGGGGAAGTCGT
Organism: Streptomyces sp. NPDC051636; assembly: GCF_044453765.1. NCBI lineage: Bacteria > Bacillati > Actinomycetota > Actinomycetes > Kitasatosporales > Streptomycetaceae > Streptomyces > Streptomyces sp. NPDC051636. The sequence continues at coordinate 75,249 of NZ_JBITDA010000032.1, forward strand.
AATTCCGATGCACCGTGGTGCCGGCGCCGTTCGAGTTGTGTATGTAGCCTGCGTGGCCTTGTTCGTCCTCCCACGTGAGAGTGCAGCCAGCGTCGTCCTTGAGGTTGTCGTTCAGATAGAAGTGATCGCCGTAGGAGACGAACTGGCCGTCACAGGCAGCATCGGCGTAACCATGCCAGGCCTTGCTCCAGACCCTTGCGTCGGAGGCCGCCAATGCGTTGTCCGGGAGGGCGAAGCCGAGCGAGACCGCCGCGGCCGTCGTGGCGAGCACGGTTCCGGCGCACTTGAGTGCAGACATGCGTACTCCTCCATGGAGAATTCGTTACCAGAACTGTTTACCGAAATACGACATGAACTCAGCAGACCATCAGCGAGGGCGCACCGAGCCGACGGATCGTCATGGGTTGCAGGACCAGCTAAACCTGAGCCGGTGGCAAGGACCACAAGATTCGATCAACTTCGAAAGTCTGCGGGAGACGAGGGGGAACCCCATACGGCCGGTGGGCTGAAGGCGTACGCCGGCGCTGCCCCGATCACGCGGACCTCCGGGAAGCGCCGCGTGTCGGACGCCGGTTCGTCAAGAACAACCGGCTCAATCACGTCGGCCACCTGTTGGCCTTCGCCTTTCTCAGCGGTTCCACTGGCGCGGACGCCCACTACCGGCTGCCGCGGGACAGGAGGGGACTGGCACATGCAGGCTCTGCGGCACCTGTTCAACCGGATGCTCGGACAGCTTTACCACTGCCTCCTGGCGCGCATTCCGTTCGATTAATCGATCCCCTTCCCCGCAGAGCCGCTACCTGTGATGTCGGGGTTGTAGGTGGTGTGGTGGGGGTGGTTTGAGCTGGGGCGTTGGGGATGCGTTGATAAAGGAGCGGGCGTTTCCGGGCGCTGCAGGTGGTGGTGACGGGGCGTCTGGCCTGGGGTTGTTCGGGGTGTGTTGATAACGGGGGTGTTGTGTTGGCGTTGGTCTCCGGCGTCTAAAGGGCTGGTGCTGGTTTGTGCTGGTCAGCGGCTTGCTGCGCGGTCGGGGTCTGTCGGTGGGCGGGGCTGTGCCGTGCCGCCTGGGTGGGTCTGCCAATCCAGTACAGGGCGGTGTCGATGTCGCGTGCAGTCCAGCCGTTGGCGTGTGCTCCGCTGTGTTCGAGGAGGTCGTTGAGGAACTGCAGGTAGCGGCCGTAGCGTCCCGGTGCGTGGGTGAGGGTGAGGCCGAGTGTGTCGAGGGCGTGTTGGACGCGGCGGTCGTAGACGGCCATCCGTTGGGGTGCTGCTGCGGTGAGGACGGCTGAGGCGAGGGCGTCTCCGGTGCGGAAGCCGGGCAGCTCCGACATGATGCTGCGCCCTGTGCGGGCGGCTTCGCTACGGGACAGGGCGGTGTCGCGGGCTGCGGTGACGGCGCGTTCGGTGACCGCTCGTACCTGGGTTTCGGGCAGGGACATGAGCGCCGCCGCCCAAGGGGTCTGTGCGGAGAGCCGTTTCCATACAGTCAGGGCTGCGATGTCCGTCTTGCCGAGGCTGCCGGCGCGCTCGGTTCGCTGCGCGACGTCGTGGAACACCTCGTCGTAGTGCGGCGATACGGCGGCCAGATAGCCGGCGCGGGCGGGGATCAGGACGTCCCATACCCGGCCGCAGAGGACAGCGGACTCCTCGCCGGCCGGCATGTCCGTGGTCTTCTTCATGTTCGCATCATGCCGTTGTGGCTGGTCGGCAGGTGCGGGGGCGGCTGGCTTCTTCGGCGAGGTGGTCGAGCTGGATGGCGTCCAGCGTTTTCTTGGTGATGCGTTCGGTGCCGTCGCAGATGGCGGTGATGGCGGCTTGGCGGATGAGACGGGCGAGGCTTCCGATGCGGCCGGCGGTGCGCTGGTGGAGGTAGGCGGCGTGGCGGGGGAGTGTGCCAGGTGTGTGCTGGGCCAGGTCGAGAGCGGTTTCCATGTCGGTGATGAGGTCGGTGAAGGGCTGGCGGGTGCCGTGGCGGGCGGGGAGGGGGCCGCAGGTGATGAGGCTGGCGCGGCCGGCGAGTTGGGCGCCGCGGACTCCGGCGAACAGGGGAGTGGCGGCGACGTCGATGCCGGTGTAGACGAAGGTCGCTTTGATGCGTTCGGTGAGGTCTTTGAGCAGGTCGGCGGCTTCGGCTCCGGTGGTCGTGCGGGGGTTGAGGCGGTGGATTTCGTCGATGAGGACCAGGCGGACGCCGACGGCGGTGTAGGTGTGGCAGACGGCGCTGGTGATCTGGGCCTGGGTCATGCGGGTGGTGACGGGGATGCCGAGGTAACGGGCGAATTCGGTGGCGAGGGTCTTGGCGGTGGCGCCGGGCGGCACCAGCAGGTACGCGACGGGCACCTGGCGGGCGTGTCCGGGCGGGGTGGGGTTTTTGCGGGTGTGGGCGAGGTGGCAGGTGCGCCCGACTTCGAGGAGGGCGGTCGTTTTCCCGGCCGCGGCGGGGCCGGTGACGATCAGAGAGGGCCGGGCGGTGGTCTGCTGGTGGCCACCGAGGACCATCAGGGTGCGCACCTGGCGGGCGAGGGTGTCGATGGCGGGGGTGCGGACGGTGACGAACGCGGAGTGGTAGGCAAGGCGTTCTTCCGTGCTGCGGGGCGCGTCGCCGGGCTGGGGCGGGGCGAGGGGCGGGGTGGTGGCGAAGTGCTGCCAGCCCTGCCAGGTGGTGATCGGCCACTCCGGCACGGCCGCGCGCGTGTCCGGCCACGGGCTGTCCGTGCCGGTGCGGACGGGCTGGGTTGCCGGGCCGGGGACGGAAAATGCGGGAGCAGTGGGCGCGGAGCGCGGGCGGGTGGTCACCAGTTGAGGGCTTCCTGGGCGGGGTCGTAGAGGCCGAGGCCGGTGTACGGGACGGGGGCGCCGGCGTTGTCGTCGCCGGCTTCGTCCTCGCCGTCGGCCTGCTCCTGGTCGTCGGGCAGGTCGTCGAGGTCGTCGAGGCTGTCGTCGTTCCAGCCGTCATCCTGCGGACCCGCGGCGTGGGGAGCGCGGGTCTTGGCCGCTGGCGGAGGCGTTTTCAGCGGTGCGGTGCGGGTGATCAGGCGTTGCTCGCTGGGGGTGGCGGTGCCGGTGTGGGCGCGGCGCATGAGCTGGTCGAGGGCGTCGGCGAGGTCGGCTTCGTGGGTGTCGCGCCCGCCGTGGCGGGCGGTGATGGCTTTGATGTGCTGCCAGGTGGCGCTGTTGAAGGGCTGGTGGATGTGGTCGCGGTGGATCCACGGGATCTCTGTCAGGTGTCCGTCGGGCAGGCGGACCCAGATGCGATCTCTCGGTTTTGGGACAGTGGGTGAGTGACAGCGGGCTTGGGTGTGTTGCTGCTGGTCAGTGGTGGTTGAGGGGGTTGGGGTCACTGTTTTGGAGGCGAGATTCCCGTGGGGTGTTGCTGTTCTGGGGGCGTTATTGCATGAGAGGTGACGCTGTCTCAGTTTCGTGAGTTCTGATCCGCTGGCCGATGGGTGTTGGTGTGCTCAGGGGTGTGGATCAGGAAGAGGAGCAGGACCCGGACGCGAGTGGGGCTTTGCCGGCTGTGTCGGTTCGGGCGTTGCGGGGACCGGCGGTGCGTCGTCTGCTGGCCCTGCGGCGGGAGGGGAAGCTCACCACGGGGCGGGTGAGGTCGGCGGCGGACGTGCTCGGGGTGCGGGAGCGTGCGGTGTGGCGGTGGCTGGCGGCCGCCGAGCGGGACGAGGCTGCGGCACGGGCGCCGGGGGAGCGGGGCGCGTATCCCGGGCGGTTCACGGTTACGGATGAGGTCCGGGCTCTGCTGGGGCTGTGGAAGGGGAACGTCGCGGCGGTGCATCGTGAGCTGACCGCTCGCGCGGCCAGGGGCGAGGGACAGCCGCCTCCGTCGATTCCGACGCTGCACCGGGCGATCCGCCGTGATCTGACGCCGGGGGAGCGGGCGGGGCTTGCGGGAGGTGAGCGGGCGGCACGCAAGCACGATGTGTTCCTGGCCCGGCCGCGCGGGTGGCGCAACCATGTGTGGGAGACCGACCACGTCCAGGCCGCGGTGCTGGTCGAAGTCGACGGCAAGGCCCGCAGGCCGTGGATCACCTGGTTCACCGACTGCGCGACGAATGCGATCACGGGGGTGGCCATCACGCCGGGAGATCCGTCGCGGGAGTCCGTGCTGGCAGCGCTGCGCTCCGCGGTCCTGCGCGAGGATCCCTACGGCCCGTTCGGCGGCCTGCCCGAGAAAGTACGTGTCGACCGCGGCAAGGACTTCCTGTCCAGGACGGTGACCGCCGCGTTCGATCTCCTGGACGTGACGGTGGAGGACCTGCCCGCCTACACCCCCCATCTCAAGGGCACTGTGGAGGTCCTGAACCGGGCGGTGGAGAGCATGTTCCTGGCCGCGCTACCCGGCTATGCCCGCCAGCCACGCCCTGGCAAACGCTCCTCCCGCCCGAAGGACGAGGTGCTGCTTGGTTTCGAGGACTTCACCGCCCGGCTGCTGGGTTGGACGTTCTGGTGGAACACTGAGCATCGCCCCACGCCCCTGCGGGGCAAGACTCCGCTTGAGGCGTGGCAGGACGATCCCACCCCGCTGCGGGACGTGCCGGCTGCGGATCTGTGGACGTTCACCCTGGAAGATGCCGGTACCCGCACGCTGACCACCCGCGGGATCCGCTTCCGGAAGCGCGACTATGTGGGAGCGTGGATGACCGGCCAGGCAGGCATCCAGGTCCGGGTCCGCTTCATGCCCCACCACGACCACCGCATCGAGGTCTACCACGCGGCTACCGGCCGCTACCTGGGGTCCGCGGACCTGGCCGATCAGGCCACCGACGAACAGATCAGCGCCGTGCGGCGGGTGCGGGCCGCCCGTGCCCGCCGTCTGAAGAAGGACCTGGAGTCTTCGCAGCGTGAGCGCTACGCCGCCGTGCGCCGGCCCGAGGCACCCCAGCGGCTCGGGGCGCTGACCACCGCGCAGGCTGAGGCCGAACTCGCTCAAGCCACCGGCACCGACCTGTCGGATCTGGCGCTGCCGGATCTCATCCCGCCTGCTGCGCCCCCGGCCGAGTGGCGCACCCCGCCCTCTCTCGTCGCCCGGACCACGCCCGGCCGCTCTGCCCCCATCCCGTCCGGCCCGGCCCCCGGCGGCTCGCCCGGACGGGCCGCAGACCCTGCTGAGGACGGAGACGCCTCGTGACCGCGGCCACCTACCAGTACGTCGACCTGCCTGATGCGTGCGTGGTCACCACCCGCGCTCTGCTGACCGCCCGGGAGAACATCACCGACACCGTCGCCGCCCGCGCCATGATGTGCATCCATGGCGGAGCCGGCTTCGGAAAGACCCTCGCCGTCAACATCTGCCTGCGCGGGCTCGAACCGCATGAGGACGTCCGCAAGATCACCTTCCGTGCTCGGCCCACCGCCCGCGCGGTGCGCTACGAGCTGTTCACCGCACTCGGCCTGGCCGGTGAACCACCGCGCCACCCCAGCGAATTCGACCGTCTCCTGAAATCCGCCCTGGCCGAACGCCCCTGCACCTTCCTCGTCGACGAGGCCCAGTGGCTCAACGGTGAGGCGTTCGAATACTTCCGCTACCTGTGGGACGAACCCGCCACCCGGCTCGCGATCATCTTCGTCGGCGGTGAGGGCTGCCACACCGTGCTGCGCCGCGAACCGATGCTGTCCTCCCGCATCTTCATCTGGCAGCACTTCACCCGTCTTACCCCCAGCGAGGTGCTCGAGGCCATCCCCTTGTTCCACCCGATCTGGGCCGACGCCGACGCCGACGACATCACCTTCGCCGACCAGCATGCCGCGCACGGCAATTTTCGCGCCTGGGCCCAGCTGACCGCCCACACCCGCACCGCCCTGGCCCGCAGCGGCCGCTCCCGTGTGGATCAGGAGCTGCTGCGCTGGGCCTTCAGCCGCCTCGCCTGACCACCATGTCACCGCCGCCCGTCACCGTGGTCATCGACCGCAACGACGATGCACTCCACACGCACACCGCCCTGGCCGCCCACCACTTGCCGTCCGGCCGGATCACCCTGCATCCCGGCCCGGGCACCACGAGCGAGAGAGCCCTCGCGCACGACCTCCTCGCCGCCCTGGGCAAACCGCCCCTGCTCCCGGGCCGTTTCCCCGCCGGCCGTCAGCCCGTCTGGGAAGCCGCCACCGCATGGATAACTGCTCTGCCCGTCACCCATCTGACCGTCCTGCGCGCCCACCGTTTTATCGCGCGCCACACCGAACGCCTCCTGCAGTTGCGCGCACTCACCGGCATCCGCCTGACCCTGGTCTGCCACCGCCCCCACCTCCCTGCAGCCCTGCACCAGGCCCTGCAGACGGTCGACCACACCGTTACCACCGACTTTGCGACCGCGCGCCGCCACTACTACGGCTCGCCCGCCGCTGTACGCCTGGCCGCAGCGGACGCCGATTGGCCGGGCGGCGAGTCCGGGACTGGTGTGCTGCGGCGGCGGTGGATCAGCCTGCCGGCCCTGACGACGCTGATGTCCTTCGAAAACAGTCCGGTCTGCACGTGTGCCGCGCCTCTGGCGAGGGAGCGCGGTTTCGTGCCTCCCGCCATGCCTGCGCTGACCGAGCGGGAGGTCGCCCGGCGTCTCCATGCCGGCACCGCGCACCCTTATCTCGCGGCCGAGCTTGCCACCGCCTGTTTCACCGCCGCCTCGACCAGCCAGCTGGCCACCGCACGGGTACAGGACGCTGCGCTCGACGGCAGCACGGTGACGCTCCACGACCGCCACAACGTCCGCCAGGGCTGCATGACCCACACCGTGCCCGACTGGGCACGCCCTCTCCTGCGGGCCGCGGTGTTCACCCATCTGTTGGCCACCGGCACCAGCAGCGGCAAGCTCTTCAGCGATCCCCACAACTCCACAGGCCTGCCGTACCTGCCCGACTTCGCCGAGCAGTTGAAGCTCCGACCGCCGCAGCCGCCACGCCCCAAGCGGCGCAAGAACACGGGCAGGAAACCACCGCCCCCGACCGTGTGGCCACTCAGCAACGCCCACCATCACCTGCCCTGGACGATGCCCGAAGACATGCGGGGTTGTCCTCAGCCACCCGGCTACAAGCCCAAGCGCACGCCATTCACTAGGCAGTGACTGCCAGTCAGCACGCCTGTTCTCTGGACCGGTTCCTGGACACTGCACAGTTTCAGTGGCCCGGCGACAGCACCGCGCGCAGGGGCAGGGGCAAGGAAGCATTGATCCAGAATCGATCTGGATGCCATTTTGAAGCACCAACTGAGGGCGCCCACCCGGATCTCCACCGTACCGGAGGGAGCACAACCCCGGCCCCTTCACAGCCGCACCCATCCCGAAGGCCCGCCCCCGACTCAGCCTCACATCTCCTCGCACACAGGCCAGCCGAGCGGCTACCCCCAACCCCTCTCCAGCTGCTGCACGGGCCGAAGGCCCGTCACCCGCGCGGCAGCGCGGGATGGCTGGAGCGCAGCGGAAGCCATCAGCCGGGCGCAGCCCGGCTCCGGCCCACAACGCGGGCCGGCCACTCCCGGAGCAAAGCGGAGGGAGTTTCAATTCCCGTGCGCAGCACGGGAATTGAGCGGTGAG
>NZ_JBITDA010000033.1:0-80289 GCF_044453765.1 Streptomyces sp. NPDC051636
GGCCGAGGTGGGCCTTCCCTTGGGTGGGCTGCGTCGCGGGCCGGGGTGTGGGGGCGCGGTCGCGTCTCGCCTGCACGCCGGGTGGGTTTGGCGGCATGGGGGTGAGTGGGGGGTGGGGGTTGGGTGCGCGCTGGGTGGGTGGGGGTATGCCGGGCGGGTTTAGCGGCTTGCGGCCGGTGGGAGTGGCGGCATGGGGTGAGTGGGGGTAGGGGCTGGGTGCGCGCTGGGCGGGTTGGGGCACGCCGGGCCGGCTAAACGGCGAGCGGTCAGTGGGAGGTGGCGGTGGCATCCGGTCGGTGGCGGCACGCCCGGCGGGGATGGCGCTTGCGGGCGGTGGCGGCACGCCGGGTGGGGGCGGCGGCTTGCGGTGAGCGATCGAGGTCGCCTCCGCGATGATTGGCGGACGGTCCGGCGTCCCCAATCCCGGCAAATCCGGCACAGAGGTGGTGAGTGGCGGATTTGGGCCATGCCGATCCTCGCCCACCTGCACTTTGTCGTCCCGCCCCGGCCCCAATCCTCCTATTGCTCGGCGACCGTGGCTGGTGAGCCCCACCCACCGGCCGTGAGCCGCCGGGCTGTCCAGGCGTGCCCCTCTCATCCAGCGCGCCCATCCACCACTTACCGTGAGCCGCCGGGCTGTCCAGGCGTGCCCCTCTCATCCAGCGCGCCCAACCCCCACCCCCACTCACCGATCGCCGCCACTCCCACCCGGCGTCCGGGCGAGACGCGACCGCGCCCCACCCACCGGCCGCAAGCCGCTAAACCCGCCCGGCGTGCCCCAACCCGCCGGACGCGCACCCAACCCCCACCCCCACTCACCGATCGCCGCCACTCCCACCCGGCGTGCAGGCGAGACGCGACCGCGCCCCTCCCACCGGCCGCAAGCCGCTAAACCCGCCCGGTGTGCCCCCACCCACCCAGCGCGCACCCCACCCCCACCCCCCACTCACCCCCATGCCGCCACTCCCACCCGGCGTGCAGGCGAGACGCGACCGCGCCCCCACACCCCGGCCCGCGACGCAGCCCACCCAGGGGAAGACCCACCTCGGCCCCCCGCTCTCCCCGGGCCGCCCGCACGCTTCTCCCCCGTGCTGGAGCGAGCCGAGTCAAGGGTGGCCCGCAGGGCCATCGCCGCAGGCGACGCGAGAGCGCAGCGCAGCGGAGCGGAAGCGCCCTTTACTCGGCTCGCGCAAGCACGACACTGACAAAGAAGCGGGCGGCCCCCACGGCAACCATCTCAACAGGGCCCAGCCTCAGCACCCACCCCACACCCGGCCCACCCCACACCCCACCCAAGGGAACACCCACCAAGCCCCCGCGCTCTCAACGCCGGGTCCGGCATCACGACACTGACAAAGAAGCGGGCGGCCCCCACGGCAACCATCTCAACAGGGCCCAGCCTCAGCACCCACCCCACACCCGGCCCACCCCACACCCCACCCAAGGGAACACCCACCAAGCCCCCGCGCTCTCAACGCCGGGTCCGGCATCACGACACTGGCAAAGAAGCGGGCGCCCTCCACGGCAACCACCCCACCCACAGCCCAGCCGCAGGACCCCACCCCACCCACAGCCCAGCCCTCAGCCCGGACCCCGCAACCCGCAACCCGCTCCCACTCAGTCGCGGGGAAACTCCTCCGTCTTGAGGGCGCGGCCGACCACCGTGTCGGTGAGGTCCATGTCGTCGCCGAAGTCCACCTTCGTCTCGGTCGCGTAGTCGTCGCCCTTGGGGTGGGTGTAGAGGTGGCAGCGGCGCTGGTAGGGGTCGGCCACGAGGTACACGGGGACCTCGGCCTTGGCGTAGGCGCTCTTCTTCGGGCCGTAGTCGTTGGCGGCGGTGCCCTTGGAGATGACCTCGGCGACGAACTCGACGTCCTCGTACCGACAGCGGCCTTCTTCCGTCTTGACGGCGCCTTCGGCCATCACCGTCACGTCGGTCGCGAACCCGTTGAGGTGGCCCGGGTGGCGACATGAAGACGGTCCCCTCGACGATCTCGACCTTGTATTCCTCGGGGACGGGCATCTTCTCGAGCCGCTCGAACATCTCGTCCAGCGTGCTCGTGTGGTCGCTCTCGGCCATCGCGATCCTGTCTTCGAGGACGGTCATCGTGGCGCTCCTCCTCGGCTGCCCCCGTACGAGTGCAGCCGCGCAGTACAACGATATGCACGGTCACCAGGACGCGAAGGAGCCCGCGAAGGAGTACAAGAAGAAGCCCTCTGAGGAGCCCGCACAGGACCCCACGCAGGAGCCCAAAGACACGGGGAGTATCAGTCCTGCGAGGAGTACTCGCCCCCGACCCCCCACCCCTCCCGCATCGCCCCCGCGAACGCCCCCGCCAGCTTCCGCTCCCCGCTCTCGTTCGGGTGGGTGCCGTCGTACGTGTCGGTGTGGATGTCGTACGACTCCGGGATCGACGCCAGCAGCAGCGGCGACGTCGGCTCGTCCAGGTCCGCCGCCGTCTTGGCCAGCAACTCGTTGAACCGGGCCACCTCGTCCGCGAAGGCCCCCTCCGCCTCCGCCCGGATGTTCGGGATCACCGGCAGCAGTACCATCCGTACCCGCGGCTTCGCCTCCCGTGCCTGCGCCACGAAGCGTCGTACGTTCTGAGCCGTCTGCTCGGCGTTCGTGTAGAAACCCAGGTCGATCAGGCCCAGGGACACCAGCAGTACGTCCGCCCGGCTGGACCGCACCGCCTCGCCGATCAGTGGCGTCAGGTGGGCCCAGCCCTCGCCCCAGCCGGCCAGGTGGGCGCGGGGGAAGTCGGGGTCGGCGTAGGCGTACGAGGTCGGGGTGTCCGTCGACTTGTCGTAGAGCGTCTCGCGTGGGCCGACGAACGTGAAGGGGCCGCCGTACGTGGCACACAGGTGCTGCCACAGCCGGTACCGCCATGTGTGCTCGCCCGCGCTGCCGATCGTCATGGAGTCACCGACGGGCATGAACCTAAGCATCCGCTCATGATGGACGATCACGGGAGCCGGTGGGGTGTGAGGCCCACCACGCCCCCTCAATGGCGCAGCGGGATGGCAGGCTTGGGGCCATGCGCCGATCGCTCGCCCTGCTCGCCGGGGTCCTGCTCACGGGTGTGCTCACCGCGCCCGCCTCCGCCGCCGACGGCGACCAGGGGTTCACCATCAAGGATCCCCGGATCACCGAGTCCAGCGGCCTCGCCGCCTCCCGTCTCCACCCCGGGATCTACTGGACGCACAACGACAGCGACGACGGCCCGTACCTCTACGCCGTGGACAGCGGGACCGGGAAGACCGTCGCCACGGTGACCATGGAGGGCGTCGGCTCGCCGCGGGACGTCGAGGCCATCTCCATCGGGCCCGGCAACCAGATCTACGTCGGGGACATCGGCGACAACTTCGGCGGCAAGTGGTCCTACGTCTGGATCTACCGGTTGCCCGAGCCCAAGGTGCTGCAGGACCAGACCGTCCGGGCCACGCAGTACGTCGTCAAGTACGCGAACGGACCCCGGGACGCCGAGTCGCTCCTCGTCCACCCGAAGACCGGGCACGTGTACATCATCGACAAGAAGGAGGACGGCGGACATCTGTACGAGGGCCCGGCCAAGCTCTCCTCCTCCGGCACCAACATCTTCGAGCCCGTCGCCACCATCGACCTGTGGGCGACGGACGCGGCCTTCTCGCCCAACGGCCGGCAGCTCGCGGTACGCGGCTACCTCGGCGGCATCTACTACGACTGGAACAGCGGGAAGATCAAGCGCAAGGGGCGGCTGGACATGCCGCTGGGGCAGGGCGAGTCCGTCACCTACTCGCCCGACGGGACCAAGCTGATGTACGGCAGTGAGGGCGCCGGCAGTTCCGTGCAGGCGCAGGACGTCCCCGATGGCGCCTCGTCCGGCACGTCTCCTTCCGGCAACGGCAGTTCCGCGTCCGGCGGGAGCGGGGGCAGCGGTGCCTCCACCGACGGCTTCAAGGTCGGCGCCGTCGCCGTCGCCGCGGGAGTCGTCGCCCTCTTCGGGCTGCGCAGGCTTCGGCGCCGGGGCTGAGGCGGACACCGGCCGGATGTCCTGACGTGAGCATGGGCTCAGTCTCCTGGATGGTACGCGGTCCATGAGAGCGCTCCCTTGTACGGGCCGCGGATCACGGCCGTCAACGCCGACCACAACGGGTCACTCGCCGCGGGCGGTTCGGCGAGCTTCGGCTTCGGGGGTGCGCCCGGTGGCGGGGGAGCGCCCACCGTGAGTCGCAGCGCGACATGAGAGAAGGGCGCCCGGTGATCACCGGGCGCCCTTCACGTCGTGCCGTCGTCGTGCCGCCGGCGACTACAGCTTCTCGATCACGTAGTCGACGCACTTCGTCAGCGCCTCGACGTCCGCCGGGTCGACCGCCGGGAACATGGCGATGCGCAGCTGGTTGCGGCCGAGCTTGCGGTACGGCTCGGTATCGACGATGCCGTTGGCGCGCAGCACCTTGGCGACGGCCGCCGCGTCGATCTCGTCGGAGAAGTCGATCGTGCCGATGACCTGGGAGCGCTTGGCCGGGTCGGAGACGAACGGGGTCGCGTACTTCGACTCCTCCGCCCAGCTGTACAGGCGGGTCGAGGAGTCCTTCGTGCGGGCCGTGGACCAGGCGAGGCCGCCCTGGCCGTTGAGCCACTCCAACTGCTGGTTCAGCAGGAAGACGGTGGCGAGGGCCGGGGTGTTGTACGTCTGGTTCTTGCGGGAGTTGTCGATCGCCGTCGGCAGGGAGAAGAACTCCGGGACGTGGCGGCCGCTCGCGTGGATGCGCTCGGCGCGCTCGATCGCGGCCGGGGAGAAGACGCCGATCCACAGCCCGCCGTCGGAGGCGAAGGATTTCTGCGGGGCGAAGTAGTAGACGTCGGTCTCGGCGATGTCGACCGGCAGGCCGCCGGCGCCGCTCGTCGCGTCCACGAGCACCAGCGCGCCCTCGTCGGCACCGGCCACGCGCTTGAGCGGCATGGCGACACCGGTGGAGGTCTCGTTGTGCGTGAAGGCGTACACGTCGACGCCCGCCTCGGCCTGTGCCTGCGGGTGCGTGCCCGGGTCGGCGGAGATCACCGTGGGCTCGGCCAGCCAGGGGGCGAGCTTGGCGGCCTTGGCGAACTTGGAGGAGAACTCGCCGAAGCTGAGGTGCTGCGACTTGTTCTCGATCAGGCCGTGGGTGGCGATGTCCCAGAACGCGGTCGAGCCGCCGTTGCCGAGGATGACCTCGTACCCGTCAGGGAGCTGGAACAGCTCGGAGATGCCCTCACGGACCTGGCCGACCAGGTTCTTCACCGGGGCCTGGCGGTGGGACGTACCGAGCAGGGACGTACCGGTGGCGGCCAGCGCCTCCAGCGCCTCCACCCGCACCTTGGAGGGACCCGCGCCGAACCGACCGTCCGCGGGCTTGATGTCAGCAGGAATCTGGATCTCAGCCACGAAGCGAGGTTAGCGGCTGGGGGAAACCTGGGCGAAACGTGGTCCGTCCGGTGAGACGGCGTTTCTCCCGGCGTGGGCCGAGGGGCTGATTGAGTGGTCCCATGACAGAGCTCGAAGCGGAGCTGCGTGCCGCCGTCCGCGGCGAGGTCGGGTTCGACGTCACCTCCCGCGCGCTGGTCACCATGGACGCGTCGAACTACCGGCGGATCCCGCTGGGCGTGGTGGCCCCCAGGGACGCCGACGACGTGGCGGCGGTGCTCGAGGTGTGCCGGGCCCGCGGGGTGCCGGTGGTGGCACGCGGCGGGGGTACGTCGATCGCGGGGCAGGCTACGGGTACGGGCGTGGTGCTGGACTTCACCCGGTACATGAACCGGCTGCTGGAGCTCGACCCCGGCTCCCGTACGGCGGTCGTCCAGCCGGGCCTGGTCCTGGACCGGCTCCAGGAGGCGGCGGCCCCGCACGGCCTGCGCTTCGGCCCGGATCCCTCCACCCACAGCCGGTGCACGCTCGGCGGGATGATCGGCAACAACTCGTGCGGCTCGCACTCGGTGGCCTGGGGGACCACGGCGGACAGCGTCCGGGAACTGGACGTACTCACGGCGCGCGGGCAGCGGCTGCGGCTCGGCAAGGGCTGGTCCGGGGCGCCGGACGGCCTGCGCGCCCTGGTGGAGGGGGAGCTGGCCCGCCTGCGCACCGGCTTCCCGGAGCTGCCCCGCCGTATCTCCGGGTACGCGCTGGACGCCCTGCTCCCCGAGAAGGGTGCCGACGTCGCCCGCTCCTTCTGCGGCTCGGAGGGGACGCTCGGCGTGCTCACGGAGGCGGTCGTCCGGCTGGTCGAGGCACCACGCGCGCGTGCGCTCGCCGTACTGGGTTACGCCGGCGAGAGCGCCGCCGCGGACGCCGCCGCCGGCCTGCTGCCGCACCGCCCGCTGACCGTGGAGGGCATGGCCGCCGACCTGGTGCCGAGTGCGGCCGGGCTGCCCGGGGGCGCCGCCTGGCTGTTCGTGGAGACCGGCGGCGGGACGCCGCAGGAGGCACGCGCGCGTGCGGAGGCGATCGTCCGCGCCGCCGACGTCGTGGACGCCCTCGTGGTGACCGAGGACGCCGCCCAGCGGGCCCTGTGGCGCATCCGCGAGGACGCGTCCGGCACGGCCACCCGGATGCCTGACGGCAGCGAGGCCTGGCCCGGCTGGGAGGACTGCGCGGTACCGCCCGCCCGGCTCGGCGCCTACCTGCGCGACTTCCGGACCCTGCTGTCCGCCCACGGCCTGCGCGGCACGCCGTACGGCCACTTCGGGGACGGCTGCATCCACGTCCGTATCGACTTCGACCTGCTCACCGAGGCGGGCATCGGCCGTTTCCGCCGTTTCTCCGAGGAGCTCGCCGGCCTGGTGGTGAGCCACGGCGGCTCGCTGTCCGGGGAGCACGGCGACGGGCAGGCCCGCGCCGAGCTGCTGCCCCGCATGTACGGCGACGAACTGGTGGCCCTCTTCCAGCGCGCCAAGGGCATCTGGGACCCCGACGACCTGCTCAACCCGGGCATGCTGGTCCGCCCGGCACCGCTGGACACCAACCTCCGCTTCTCCCCCCTGCCGCGCCGCCCCGTCGACGTGGCCTTCGGCTACCCGGCCGACGGCGGCGACTTCACCGCCGCGGTGCGCCGGTGCGTCGGGGTGGCGAAGTGCCGTACGACGGTGACGTCGGGCCCCGCCGTCATGTGCCCGTCGTTCCGGGCGACCGGCGAGGAGGCGCACTCCACGCGCGGGCGGGCCCGGCTGCTGCACGAGATGCTCGCGGGCGAGCTGGTCACCGACGGATGGCGCTCCACCGAGGTCCGGGACGCGCTGGACCTGTGCCTGTCCTGCAAGGGCTGCCGCTCCGACTGCCCGGTCGAGGTGGACATGGCCACGTACAAGGCGGAGTTCCTGCACCACCACTACCGGGGGCGGCGCCGCCCGGCCGCCCACTACACGATGGGCCGGCTGCCGCTGTGGCTGCGCTGGGCCGCCCGGACGCGCACCGCGCCGCTGCTCAACGCCCTCGTCGGGGTACGGCCCCTCGCGCGGGTGGCCCGGCTGCTGGGCGGGATCGCGGCCGAGCGGGGGATTCCGCCGGTGGCGGGGGAGACGTTCAGCCGGTGGTGGAGGCTTCGCAAGGGCGGGGTCACCGGCACCGGACCTCTCGTCGCCCTGTGGCCGGACACCTTCACCGAGCACCTCTCGCCCTCCGTGGGCCGGGCGGCCGTACGCGTGCTGGAGGCGGCCGGGCTCAGGGTGGCGCCGGCTCCGCGGGGCTGCTGCGGGCTGACGTACGTCTCCACCGGCCAGCTCGACCACGCCCGCAGGGTCATGCGCCGCACCCTCGACCTGATGGACCCGGTCCTGCGGGCCTCGGCCCCCGTCGTCGTCCTGGAGCCCAGCTGCGCCGCCGCCCTCCGCGGTGACCTGCCCGAGCTGCTGCACGACGACCCGCGCGCGGCCCGGCTGGCGTCGGCGGTCGTCACCTTCGCGGAGGCGCTGGAGCGGTACGCCCCCGACTGGACCCCGCCGCCCGTGAACCGCCCGGCCGTCGGCCAGACCCACTGCCACCAGCACGCGGTCCTCGGCGACCGCCCCGACCGCCGGCTGCGCGCGGCAGCGGGCCTGACCGGCGAACTGAGTGGCGGCTGCTGCGGGCTCGCGGGCAACTTCGGCTTCGAGAAAGGCCACTTCGAGGTGTCGAAGGCGTGCGCGGAGGAACAGCTGCTGCCGTCGGTACGGCAGGCGCCGGAGGACGCGGTGGTGCTGGCGGACGGCTTCTCGTGCCGTACACAGCTGGAGCAGCTGGGCGGAGTGCGGGGGCGGCATCTGGCGGAGGTGCTGGCCGAAGCCCTGGAGGCGGTTGAAAAGGACGGGAGTTGAGCCGGCCGGTGCACGAGGATGCTCGCATGCCTCTCGACCGCGTAGCCGTCCTCTCCGACATCCACGGCGTCCTCCCCGCTCTGGAAGCCGTCCTCGCCGAGCCCGAGGTGGCCGCCGCCGACCGCATCGTGCTGACCGGGGACATCGCGGCCGGTCCGCAGCCGGCCGAGGTGATCGAGCTGCTGCGGGAGCAGGGCGAACGGGTGCTGTGGGTTGCGGGCAACGCCGACCGCGAACTGGTCGAGTACCGGCGGGGCGACCGGGAGGAGATCCCCGACCCGATCGGCCCGTTCGCGGCCGGCCGGCTCCGTGCGGAGCAGGTGGACTTCCTGGCCGCCCTCCCCACCACGCTCACCCTCGACGTCCGGGGCTTCGGCAAGGTCCTGTTCTGCCACGCCACGCCCCGCGACGACGAGGAGATCGTCCTGGTCGACTCCCGGCTCGACCGGTGGGAGGAGGTCTTCGCGGGCCTGGACGCCGACGTGCGCACGGTGGTGTGCGGCCACACCCACATGCCGTACGTCCGCCTCGCCCACGGCCGCCTGGTCGTCAACCCGGGCAGCGTCGGCATGCCGTACGGCCGCGCGGGCGCCCACTGGTGTCTGCTCGGGCCGGGGACCGACCTGCGGGTGACGCCGTACGACGTACCGGCGGCCGTCGCCCGTCTGGTCGCGGAGTGCCACTACCCCGGCATCACGGAGTGGGCCGACTACTTCCTGCACGCCCGTGCGACGGACGCGGAGGTATTGCGGGCGTGGGGGCCACGGGACGGCAGGACGGCTTCGTAGGCTGACGCGATCAGCCACCCCCTCGAAGGAGCCGCGCATGACCCTCACCCTTCGGCCGATCACCCGTGCGGAGCACCTGGCGTTCGTAGCGACCCGCCCGTCGGTGAGCCACATGCAGCTCCCGTCCTGGGGTGACGTGAAGCCCGACTGGCAGGCGGAGAGCCTGGGTTGGTTCGACGCGGAGGGGCGGATCGCCGGGGTGGGGCTGGTGCTGCTGCGGCCGCTGCCGAAGCTGAAGCGGTATCTGGCGTACCTGCCGGAGGGCCCGGTCATCGACTGGCACGCGCCCGACCTGGAACGCTGGCTGGACCCGCTGCCGGCGTATCTGAAGGGGCGGGGGGCCTTCTCGGTGAAGATGGGCCCGCCCGTCGTCGTACGCCGCTGGAACGCGGACGCGGTGAAGGCGGCGATCGCCGACCCGGAGGCGCGAAGACTGCGGGACGCGGAGGCGACGGCGTGCGAGCCGGCCGCCTTGGACCTCGCGGAACGGCTGCGCCGTATGGGCTGGCGGCAGACCGAGCCGGGCGGTGAGGACGGCTTCGCGGCCGGGCAGCCCCGGTACGTCTGCCAAGTCCCCTTCGGCGGGCGCTCGCTGGAGGACATCCACCGGGGCCTGAACCAGCAGTGGCGGCGCAACATCAAGAAGGCGGAGAAGGCCGGCGTGAAGGTCGTGCGCGGCGGCTACGAGGACCTGCCCGCCTTCCACACGCTGTACGCCGAGACCGCCGAACGCGACCGCTTCGTCCCGCGCCCGCTGCCCTACTTCCAGCGCATGTGGACCGCGCTCACCGCCGAACACCCCGACCGCATGCGGCTCTACCTCGCCCAGCACGAGGGCGACCTCCTCGCCGCCGCCACCATGATCACCGTCGGCACCCACGTCTGGTACTCCTACGGCGCCTCCACCAGCCGCAAGCGCGAGACGCAGCCCAGCAACGCGATGCAGTGGCGCATGATGACCGACGCCCACGAACTCGGAGCCGCCGTCTACGACTTCCGGGGCATCACCGACACCCTGGAGGAGTCCGACCACCTCCTCGGCCTGCTCCGCTTCAAGGTCGGGGCGGGCGGCGAGGCCGTGGAGTACCTGGGCGAGTGGGATTTCCCGCTGAACCGGCTGCTGCACAAGGCACTTGACGTCTACATGGCCCGACGCTGAGGGCCGTTCTCAGGCTTTTCCAAGAAACCCCCGGTTTCTCAAAGCAACTCCCAGCTTCTCCCAGGGAATTCACAGCGCTCCTTTGCCATTTTTGCCTCTCCGGAACATGGGAAGCGTGTAGGTTTCTCGGTGTCGGAATCCGGACGCGGAATCCGGACGCGGAATTCAGCACCTCGAGTACAGTGCGACACAAAGGAGTCGGAAATGAGCCTCAAGAAGCTCGCCCCGCTGCCCCCGAAGTCGAAGCAGCTGCCGCCCCCGCCCAAGCCGAAGCCCAAGAGGAAGCACCACCAGGCGCCGGCCCCCAAGCCGCTGCCCGGCCAGCACCGCTGAACCGGCCTGTCCGGCTGATGGAGCGATAAAGAAAAAGGGGGTCGATGGTGCACCGTCGACCCCCTTTCTCGATTCGGAGAATTGTGGCCACGGAAAGCGGAAGGGAATTTGAATGGATGTGGATGAGGGCGACGAACTCGAATACGAGGACACCCCCACCATTCCCGCCCGCACCGCATTCCGCCGTTTCTGGCCGCTGGCCAGAGGTCTGCGCCGCCGGCTGCTGATCGTCTGGGTGTGCACGGTGCTCGCCGCGCTCGCCGAGACCGAGGTCATCCTGCTGTTCGGCGACCTCACCGACCACGCCCTGCAGAAGGGGTCGCTGAGCGCGTTCTGGTCCCCGGCCGTCAAGTGGCTGGGCACAGCCGTCGTCGGCGCGGTCGTCGCGTACGCGGGCAACTCCCTCGCCGCCTGGACGACCGAACGCTTCGTGATGCGGCTGCGCGAGCACGTCTTCGACCATGTGCAGCAGTTGCCGCCCCACTTCTTCCAGCGCCACCGCCAGGGCGACCTGCTCTCCCGCCTGACCAGCGACGTCGAGGCGATCGAGACGATGGTCGTGTCGGGGCTGGTCGGCGCCGCCTCGGCGGCCTTCTCCGCCCTGTTCTACGCGGCCGCCGCGTTCTGGCTGCGCTGGGATCTGGCCACCGCCACCTTCGTCCTCGCCCCCCTCTTCTGGCTGGCGGCCCGCCGCTTCTCCGGCGCCATCAAGGACGTCTCACGCGAGGGCCGGGTCGCCGACGGCGCGATCACGTCGGTGGTCGAGGAGTCGCTCGGCAACATCGTGCTCACCCAGGCCTACGACCGCCGGGACGCGGAGCGGCGCCGCCTGAACGAGGAGGCGACGGCCTGGTTCCGCGCCTCGGTCCGCTCGACCCGCCTGAACGAGGCCTACGAGCAGCTGGTGCAGGTCATCGAGACCGTCTGCGTCCTCGCTGTGATCGGCATCGGCGCCTGGGAGATATCCACCGGCCGCATGACCCTCGGCCAGCTCCTCGCCTTCGCCGCCTTCCTCGGCTACCTCTACCCGCCCGTACGCGGCCTGGCCCAGCTCGGCCTCACGGTCACGGCGGCCACCGCGGGCGCCGAGCGGCTCATCGAGATCCTCGACGTGAGGCCGTCGGTCACCGATCCTCGCCCCGGCACGGAGCCCGGCCGCCCCGACGGCACCGTCGAGGTCCGGAACGTCTCCTTCGGCTACCCGGGCACGGAGAAGGCCGCCCTGAAGGACCTCTCCTTCATGGTCAGCCCGGGCGAACTGGTGATCATCACCGGCCCGAGCGGCGCCGGCAAGTCCACGGTCTCCAAACTCCTCCTCCGCTTCTACGACCCGGATGCCGGCGAGCTGCTCCTGGACGGCGCCCCGCTCCGCGACTACCCCCTGTCCCGCCTGCGCGAGTACGTGACCCTGCTCCCCCAGGAGACCCTGGTCCTGCACGACACGGTCCGCGCGAACATCGCCTGCGGCCGCCCCGGCGCCAGCGACCACGCGATCGAGGAGGCGGCGCGGGCGGCCGACGCCCACGAGTTCGTCATCCGCCTCCCCGACGGCTACGACACCAAGGTCGATCCCAACTCCGCCCGACTGTCCGGCGGCCAGCTCCAGCGCCTGGCGATCGCCCGCGCGATCCTGCGCGACGCACCGGTCCTGGTCCTCGACGAACCCACGACCGGCCTCGACGCCATGGCCGCCCGCCGCGTGGTCAAGCCCCTGCGCCGCCTGATGACCGGCCGCACGACCATCATGATCACCCACGACCTCAACCTCGCCCCCGACGCCGACCGCATCCTGGTCGTCGACCGGGGCCGCATCGTGGAGACCGGTCGGCACGAGGAGCTGCTGGCGTGGGGAGGGGCGTATGCGCGGCTGCACCGGTCGCAGAACAACGCGGTGATGGACACCGGGGAGCTGCGGTTGCCGTTGTCGTTCGAGACCGGCCAGGGCTCCTGCGCGCACGGGCAGGAGTACGGGACGGGAGCGGGGTCGGGGACGGAAGCGGAGGCGGGATACGGCTATGACGCGAGCGCTGCCTCCGCCGCTTGTGCCGCTGCCGCGGTCTGGCCCGAGCCTGTGTACGAGCCGGTGCCCGCGCACGACCCCTACGCGACCGTACCCACGGCCCTCCCTGATGGCCGCCCCCTGTTCCGGGACGAGACGGTCCATTACCCTGGACCTGGAAGTACATCGTGATGCACGATCGTTGATCCGTACCAGCGTCAGGACCGCCAGTGAGCACCTCCCGCGCCGCCACGCCGTCGTCCCCGCCCGCCACTCCGACCGGGGGCAATGGGTCAACTCCGGGCGGCGGCGGGCCCCGCCGCTTCGGCTCGTCCGGCTCACTGGGGCCGGTCGGGCTGGTCCTGGCGGGTGGCGTCTCCGTGCAGTTCGGTGGCGCGCTCGCCGTGACCCTGATGCCCCGGGCGGGCGCGCTCGGCGTGGTGACGCTGCGGCTGCTGGCGGCGGCGCTGATCCTGCTGCTGGTCTGCCGCCCCCGGCTGCGCGGCCACTCGCGCACCGACTGGGGGACGGCGATCGTCTTCGGCATCACGATGGGCACGATGAACGGCCTCTTCTACGAGGCGGTGGCCCGGATCCCGCTGGGACCGGCGGTGACCCTGGAGGTACTGGGCCCGCTGACCCTCTCGGTGCTGGCGTCCCGCCGCGCGATCAACGCGGTCTGGGCGGGGCTGGCCCTCCTCGGCGTCTTCCTGCTCGGCGGTGGCGGCTTCAGCGACCTCGACGCCGTCGGGGTCGCCTTCGCGCTGGGGGCGGGGGCGATGTGGGCGGCGTACATCGTCTTCAGCGCCCGTACGGGCCGCCGCTTCCCGCAGGCGGACGGGCTGGCGCTGGCCGTGGCGGTGGCCGCGCTGCTGTGCCTGCCGGTGGGCATCGCCGAGTCGGGCGGCAGACTCCTCGACCCCACGACCATCGCCCTGGGCTCGGCGGTCGCGATCCTCTCCTCCGTCCTCCCCTACACCCTCGAACTCCTCGCCCTCCGCCGCCTCCCCGCCTCCACCTTCGCCGTCCTCATGAGCCTCGAACCGGCGATCGCGGCAACGGCCGGTTTCATGATCCTTGACCAGACCCTCTCCCTCACACAGGCTGCCGCGATCACCCTGGTCATCGCCGCGAGCATGGGGGCGGTGCGGACGCAGGCGGGGCGGGGGTCGGTCGGGTAGGCGTTCCCTTGGGAGGGCTGTGGTGCGGGAGGCGTGGGGTGCTGAGGCCGGACCCGGGCGCGCCCGTGCTGCCGCCCGTCCACGACCTGCGGGAGACCTCGGCGGCGGTCGCTGCGGCCGCGGCTACGGCGACCGCCGAGGACGATGTCGCGCGGGCCGACCTGGTCGACGTAGAGGCTGCGGTACGGGCGGTGATGTGGCAGCCCGTCTATCCGCCGGTGGAGGCGGTGTGAGCCGCGCGGCAGGGCGGCGATGACTTCCCCACGCGGTGGGCCCTGATCGAAATGCGTCTCGAACTTGATCACCCGCCCAGGGAACCGCCGGACACGCCCGTGGCCGTGGCCTGACTCTGTGTTTCGGGCAAGAACGCTCTGCCAGAGAAAGGCTGCTGGATGAACTACACAGGGGGGAACGGCTCTCTCGCCGCCACAGGAGCCGGGGCCATCACTATCGGAGGGATCGCTTTCCAGCAGTTGTGGCTGCTGGGTCTGGCGGCCCTCGTGGTCGTCCTGGGGGCCGTACTCGTACGAACGTCGTTCCGGCGGGGGAAGGCGGTCTCCGAGCGGTGAATACGATCCGGGTACGCCGTACCCGGACCCGCATCCTGGTTGGGGCCGCCCTCTCGGTGGCGGCCCTTTCCGTTTGGCTGGTCCGGCACATCTACTCCAGCATCAGCACCTGGCAAGGCCACGGGCAGCATTTCGCCACGGTGTACGCACTCGCCTTCCTGCTGCTCATGTGGCAGTGCGTGCTCTACT
This sequence comes from Streptomyces sp. NPDC051636, assembly GCF_044453765.1. NCBI lineage: Bacteria > Bacillati > Actinomycetota > Actinomycetes > Kitasatosporales > Streptomycetaceae > Streptomyces > Streptomyces sp. NPDC051636. Next base: position 14,527 of record NZ_JBITDA010000033.1, read on the forward strand.
TCTGTGAGCGGCCGCGGAAGGTGACTTCCGAACAGCAGTCCCTGCTCGACGAGTTGAGGGTCACCGTGCCCGTGCCGGTCCGCAACGAGGGCCCCAACGCCTTCAAGGTCTGTCTGGCATCCATCGCCGGCCAGACGCGCCTCCCGGAATGTGTCGTCGTCGTGGAGAACGACAACTCCGTCGACTACTCCGCGGTCCGCTCGTGGTTCGAGGGGGTGTGCGGGGAGCGGGGCATCCCGTTGCTCTGGGAGAGCACTCCGGTGCCGGGAAAGCGCCACGCACAGGGCATGGCCCTGGCTGCCGCACGTCGTGCCGGAATCAGCAGTGACGTCTATGTCACCGTCGACTCCGATGCCAACCTCGACTGCCAGGCGATCGCGGAGATCCTCAAGCCCCTCGCGGACCGGGAGATCCAGTCCGTGGCCGGCATCGTGCTCGCCTCGAATCTGCGCGGCAACGTGAACGGCAAGGGCGAGCGCAGGCGCTGGCGGGACGTGCTGGTCCGGCTCACCGACCTGTGGTTCGTCGTCGGCCAACTGGTGGACCGCTCGGCACAGTCGGCCCTGGGCGGCGTCCTGGTCAACTCCGGTGTTCTGGCCGCCTACCGTGCCCACGTCGTCGAGGACAACCTCGAGGGCTACCTCAACGAGACCTTCCTCGGACGGAAGGTGGAGTTCTCCGACGACTCCATGCTGACCATCTACGCCCTGCAGCACGGCAAGGCGGTGCAACAGCCCACGGCCTTCGCCACCACCCTGATGCCCGACAACTTCTCGCAGCTCTTCCGCATGTACACCCGGTGGATGCGGGGGGCCTTCATCCGTACCTTCTGGCGGTTCAGGTACCTGCGCCTCAACAACTACGCCTACTGGGGCCACCTCATCGGATGGATCCAGATGATGCTCTCCACGGTGATCTTCATCGTCCTGTTTCTGTACCTCCCGGCCGTCCGGGGCGTGTGGGCGTGGGAGCTGCTCCTCATCCCCGTCCTGGTCGGCTACGGCCAGGCGCTCCGCTACCTCAGTTTCCGGCGGAGCGACGAGCCCTTCTGGGCGCAGCTCCTCACTTTCGGGGCGGCTCCCGTCGCCCAGCTCTTCGCGTTCACCGTCTTCCGTGTCGTCCGCTGGTACGCCATGGCGACGTGCTACCGGACGGGGTGGGGCACGCGGCAGAAGGTCGAACTGGACCTGGCTGCGAGTGGTTGAGGGGTATCGGCGGGTCGGTGTGCGGGCGGCCCGGAAGGACCGGTGGCCGAGGCGGTTCGGGCCGTTACCGGAATTCATGCAAGCACGCTTGATTGTTTCCGGTCCCGCTGCCATGCTCCCCCCATGTCCGACCCGACACGCGTCTTCGACGACCTGCGTGCGGAGAGCGAGGAACTCGACCGGCTCGTAGCCGAGTTGAGCCCAGAGCAGTGGGCGCTCGCGACCCCCGCACCGCGCTGGACCATCGCCCACCAGATCGCCCACCTGGCCTGGACGGACCACTCCGCCCTGCTGGCGGTCACGGACGAGAAAGGCTTCCGCGCGCTGGTCGAGAAGGCCCTGGCCGCACCGGAGTCGTTCGTGGACGAGGGTGCGGAGGAAGGGGCACAACTACCTCCCGCCGAGCTGCTGAGGAAATGGCGCGAGGGCCGCGGCGCCCTCGGCCGCGCCCTCCGCCAAGCGCCCCCCGGCACCCGTTTCCCCTGGTACGGCCCACCGATGTCCGCCGCCTCCATGGCGACCGGCAGGCTCATGGAGACCTGGGCCCACGGCCAGGACGTGGCCGACGCCCTCGGTGTGGTCCGCACCCCCACCGACCGCCTGAGGCATGTGGCCCGCATCGGTGTGCGCGCACGGGACTTCGCCTTCGGTGTCCATGGGCTCCCCGCACCCCCCGCCGACGCGATCCGGGTCGAACTCACCGCCCCCTCCGGTGCGGGCGACTCCTGGACGTACGGGCCGCAGGACGCCCCCCAACGCGTCACCGGTCCCGCCCTCGACTTCTGTCTCCTGGTCACCCAGCGCGCACACCGGGCCGACCTCACCCTGCACGTCGAAGGGCCGGACGCCGACCGCTGGCTCGACATCGCCCAGGCCTTCGCGGGGCCGCCCGGCACCGGCCGCCGGCCGAAGGGAACGGCAGGGTGACCCTCCGCATAGGCAACTTCTCCGGCTTCTACGGCGACCGCTTCGACGCCCTCCGCGAGATGCTCACCGGCGGTGAGGTGGACGTCCTGACCGGCGACTACCTCGCCGAGCTGACCATGCTCATCCTCGGCCGGGACCGTCTGAAGGACCCCGCCGCCGGTTACGCCCGCACCTTCCTGCGCCAGCTGGAGGACTGCCTCGGCCTCGCCCACGAGCGCGGCGTACGGATCGTCACCAACGCGGGCGGCCTGAACCCCGCCGGACTCGCCGACGCCATCCGTCACGTGGCCGGCCGCCTCGGCATCCCCGCCCGCGTCGCCCATGTCGAAGGCGACGACCTCACCGCCGGCCACCCGGGCAGCCTCGCCGCCCACGCCTACCTCGGCGGGTTCGGCATCGCCGCCTGTCTGCGCGAGGGCGCGGACATCGTGGTCACCGGGCGGGTGACGGACGCGGCCCTGGTCACCGGGCCCGCCGCCGCACACTTCGGCTGGCAGCCGGGCGACTACGACCGTCTCGCGGGCGCCGTCGTCGCCGGGCACGTGCTGGAATGCGGGGCCCAGGCCACCGGCGGGAACTACGCCTTCTTCCAGGACGACGACCGGAGCGGCGGCCGGGACCTCCGCCGCCCCGGTTTCCCCCTCGCCGAGATCCACGCCGACGGCACCAGCGTCATCACCAAGCACCCCGGCACCGGCGGCTTCGTCGACATCGGCACGGTCACCGCCCAGCTGCTGTACGAGACGGGCGGCGCCCGGTACGCGGGACCCGACGTCACCGCCCGGCTGGACACCGTACGGCTCACCCAGGCCGGCCCCGACCGCGTCCGTATCGACGGGGTACGCGGCGAGGCCCCGCCCCCGACCCTCAAGGTCGGCCTCAACCGGCTCGGCGGCTTCCGCAACGAGGTCGTCTTCGTGCTCACCGGGCTCGACATCGAGGCGAAGGCCGCGCTCGTGCAAGCGCAGATGGCCGACGCGCTCGCCAAGTCCCCGCCGGGCGAGGCCCGCTGGGATCTCGTCCGCACCGACCGCCCGGACGCCGGCACCGAGGAGACGGCCAGCGCCCTCCTCCGCCTCGTCGTGCGGGACCCGGACCAGAAGGTCGTGGGGCGGGCGCTCAGCGGAGCCGCCATCGAGCTCGCGCTCGCCAGTTACCCCGGCTTCCATATGCTCGCGCCACCCGGGAAGGGCGCCCCTTATGGGGTCTTCGAGGATGTGTACGTCCCCCATGGTGCCGTCGACCATGTGGCCGTCCTCCACGACGGTCGCCGTGTCCCTGTACCCCCGGCCCACGACACCCTCGTACCCGCAGAACCCGAAGAAGACATACCGCAGCTGTCCCTCCCGGAGTCTCTGCTCCCGGGTGCCACCCGGCGTGCGCCCCTCGGTCTCATCGCCGGAGCCCGCAGCGGTGACAAGGGCGGCAACGCCAATGTGGGGGTCTGGGCGCGTACGGACGACGCCTGGCGGTGGCTGGCGCACACCCTCACGGTCGACCGGTTCCGGGAGCTGATCCCCGAGAGCCGCCACCTGCCCGTCACCCGGCACGTGCTCCCCAACCTCCGTGCCCTGAACTTCGTCGTCGAGGGACTCCTCGGCGAGGGCGTCGCCGCCCAGCACCGTTTCGATCCGCAGGCCAAGGCGCTCGGCGAATGGCTGCGCTCCCGGCACCTGGACATCCCGGAGGTCCTGCTGTGACGGTCATCCCGTCCGCCCTGGACACCAAGAGCCCCGACTACACGGCGAACCGCGAGGCCATGCTCGCCGAGCTCGCCGACCTGGACGCCGAGCACGCCAAGGCGCTCGCGGGCGGCGGCGAGAAGTACGTCCAGCGGCACCGGAAGCGCGGCAAGCTGCTCGCCCGGGAGCGGATCGAACTGCTCCTCGACCCGGACACGCCGTTCCTGGAGCTGTCGCCGCTGGCGGCCTGGGGGAGTGACTACGCCGTGGGCGCCTCCCTCGTCACCGGCATCGGGGTGGTCGAGGGGGTCGAGTGTCTGATCACCGCCAACGATCCGACCGTGCGCGGCGGTGCCAGCAATCCCTGGAGTCTGAAGAAGGCCCTGCGGGCCAATGACATCGCGCTCGCCAACCGGCTGCCCTGCATCAGTCTCGTCGAGTCGGGGGGCGCCGATCTGCCCTCCCAGAAGGAGATATTCATCCCCGGGGGCGCGATCTTCCGGGATCTGACCCGCCTCTCCGCCGCCGGGATCCCGACCGTCGCCGTCGTCTTCGGCAACTCCACCGCCGGCGGGGCCTACATCCCCGGCATGTCCGACCACGTGATCATGGTCAAGGAGCGGGCGAAGGTGTTCCTCGGCGGGCCGCCGCTGGTGAGGATGGCGACCGGGGAGGAGAGCGACGACGAGTCCCTGGGCGGTGCGGAGATGCACGCGCGCGTGTCGGGGCTCGCGGACTACCTCGCCGTGGACGAGCCCGACGCGCTGCGGCAGGCGCGGCGCGTGGTCGCCCGGCTCAACCACCGCAAGGCGTACCCGGATCCGGGGCCCGCCGAGCCGCCCGAGTACGACCCCGAGGAACTGCTCGGCATCGTCCCGGGCGACCTGAAGACCCCCTTCGACCCACGCGAGGTCGTCGCCCGCCTCGTCGACGCCTCCGACTTCGACGAGTTCAAGCCGCTGTACGGGACGAGCCTGACGACCGGGTGGGCCACCCTGCACGGTTACCCGGTCGGCATCCTGGCCAACGCGCGGGGCGTGCTGTTCAGCGAGGAGTCGCAGAAGGCCGCCCAGTTCATCCAGCTGGCCAACCAGCGGGACATCCCCCTGCTGTTCCTGCACAACACCACCGGCTACATGGTCGGCCGGGAGTACGAGCAGGGCGGGATCATCAAGCACGGCGCGATGATGATCAACGCCGTCTCCAACTCCCGCGTCCCCCATCTATCCGTCCTGATGGGGGCCTCCTACGGTGCCGGGCACTACGGCATGTGCGGGCGCGCCTACGATCCGCGCTTCCTGTTCGCCTGGCCCAGTGCCAAGTCGGCCGTGATGGGCCCGCAGCAGCTCGCGGGCGTGCTGTCGATCGTCGCCCGCCAGTCGGCCGCCGCGAAGGGACAGCCGTACGACGAGGACGCGGACGCGGCCCTGCGCGCCATGGTGGAGCAGCAGATCGAGTCCGAGTCGCTGCCGATGTTCCTGTCCGGGCGGCTGTACGACGACGGCGTCATCGACCCGCGCGACACCCGCACCGTCCTCGGCCTGTGCCTGTCCGCGATCCACACGGCGCCCTACGAGGGCGCGCGCGGTGGGTTCGGCGTCTTCCGGATGTGAGGGACCCCCAGTGATCACTTCTGTGCTCGTCGCCAACCGGGGCGAGATCGCCTGCCGTGTCTTCCGGACCTGCCGTGAGTGGGGAATCCGGACGGTCGCCGTGTATTCGGACGCCGACGACAGCGCTCTCCACGCGCGCGTGGCCGACACGGCCGTACGACTGCCGGGGGCGGCGCCCGCCGAGACGTACCTGCGCGGCGACCTGATCGTGAAGGCCGCCGTGGCGGCGGGCGCGGACGCCGTGCACCCGGGCTACGGCTTCCTCTCCGAGAACGCCGACTTCGCGCGCGCCGTCCTGGACGCCGGCCTGGTGTGGATCGGCCCGCCGCCGGAGGCCGTCGAGGCGATGGCGTCCAAGACGCGCGCCAAGCAGCTCCTGGGCCTTCCGCCCCTGGCCCGGGTCACCGAGGCGGACCTGCCGGTGCTGGTGAAGGCGGCGGCGGGCGGCGGCGGGCGTGGGATGCGCGTCGTACGGCGGCTGGCGGACCTGGACGCGGAACTGGCCGCCGCGCGTGCCGAGGCGGCGAGCGCCTTCGGGGACGGCGAGGTCTTCGTCGAGCCGTATGTGGAGAACGGCCGCCACGTCGAGGTCCAGGTCCTCGCCGACACGCACGGCACGGTGTGGACGCTCGGCACCCGCGACTGCTCCCTCCAGCGCCGCCACCAGAAGGTCATCGAGGAGGCCCCCGCGCCGGGTTTGCCTCCCAAACTCGTCGAGGAGCTGTACGAGATGGCCGTCCGCGCCGCCCGATCGGTCTCCTACGCCGGCGCCGGCACCGTCGAGTTCCTCGTCGCCGACGGCAAGGCCCACTTCCTGGAGATGAACACCCGCCTCCAGGTCGAACACCCCGTCACCGAGGCCGTCTTCGGCCTCGACCTGGTCGCCCAGCAGATCCGGATCGCCGAGGGCCACGCCCTGGACCCCGAGCCGCCCCCCGCGCGCGGGCACGCGATCGAGGCCCGCCTCTACGCCGAGGACCCCGCCCGCGACTGGGCCCCGCAGACCGGCACCCTGCACCGCCTCGCCGTCCCCGAAGGCGTCCGCCTCGACACCGGCTACACCGACGGCGACACGATCGGCGTCCGCTACGACCCGATGCTCGCCAAGGTCGTCGCCCACGCCCCCACGCGCGCGGAGGCCATCCGTACCCTCGCCGGCGCCCTGGACCGGGCGGCGATCCACGGCCCGGTCACCAACCGCGACCTCCTCGCCCGCTCCCTGCGGCACGAGGAGTTCACCGCCGGCCGCATGGACACCGGCTTCTACGACCGCCACCTCGCCGGCCTCACCGCGCCCGCGCCGGACCCGTACGCCCCCCTGGCCGCCGCCCTCGCCGACGCCCACGGCCGTTCCCGCTTCGGCGGCTGGCGCAACCTTCCCTCCCAGCCGCAGACCAAGCGCTACCTGATGGCGGGCGAGGAGCACGAGGTCCGCTACCGGCACACCCGGGAGGGGCTGACGGCGGACGGGGCCCGGGTCGTGCACGCGGACGGGCGTGCCGTCGTCCTCGAAGTGGACGGCGTACGGCGCAGGTTCGACGTGGCCCGCTACGGCGACGAGCAGGTCCACGTCAACACCACCACCCTCACCGCGCTGCCCCGCTTCCCCGACCCCACCACCCACCAGGCCCCCGGCTCGCTCCTCGCCCCCATGCCCGGCACGGTCGTCCGCGTCACCGAGGGCCTGACCGAGGGAGCCGCCGTACGGGCCGGAGAACCCCTGATCTGGCTGGAGGCGATGAAGATGCAGCACCGGATCGCGGCACCGGTCACGGGGACGCTCACGGCCCTGCACGCCGTGCCTGGTCAGCAGGTCGAGGTCGGCGCTCTGCTCGCCGTCGTACAGGAGGAGGTTCAGGATCAGTGAGTACCACCCTGGAAACCGAAGAGCACAAGGCCCTGCGAGCCGCCGTCGCCGCCCTCGGCAAGCGCTACGGCCGCGACTACATCACCCGCGTCGTCGCCGACGGCGGCCACCCCGGCGAACTCTGGTCCGAGGCAGCCAAGCTCGGCTACCTCGGCGTCAACCTGCCCGAGCAGTACGGAGGCGGAGGCGGCGGCATCATCGAACTCTCCCTCGTCCTGGAGGAACTCGGCGCCGCGGGATGCCCCCTGCTGATGCTCGTCGTGTCACCCGCCATCTGCGGAACCGTCATCGCCCGCTTCGGCACCGAGCAACAGAAACAGACCTGGCTGCCCGGAATCGCCGACGGCACCCGCACGATGGCCTTCGGCATCACCGAACCCGACGCCGGCTCCAACTCCCACCGCATCACCACGACGGCCCGCAAGGACGGCGCCGACTGGCTGCTCACCGGCCGCAAGGTGTTCGTCTCCGGCGTCGACATCGCGGACGCCGTCCTGATCGTCGGCCGCACGGAGGACGCCCGTACCGGACGCCTCAAGCCCTGCCTGTTCATCGTCCCGCGCGACGCCGAGGGCTTCACCCGGCGCCCCATCGACATGGAGCTGAACACCGCCGAGAAGCAGTTCGAACTGGTCCTGGACGACGTACTGCTGCCCGCGGAATCACTCGTCGGGGACGAGGACGCGGGGCTGCTGCAGCTGTTCGCCGGACTCAACCCCGAGCGGATCATGACCGCCGCGTTCGCGATCGGCATGGGCCGGTACGCCCTCGCCCGCGCCGTCGAGTACGCCCGCGACCGCACCGTCTGGAAGACCCCCATCGGCGCCCACCAGGCCATCGCCCACCCCCTCGCGCAGGCGCACATCGACCTGGAACTGGCCCGCCTGATGATGCAGAAGGCCGCCCGCCTCTACGACGCCGGGGACGACGCGGGCGCGGGCGAGGCCGCCAACATGGCCAAGTACGCGGCGGGCGAGGCCTGCGTGAAGGCGGTCGACCAAGCCGTGCACACGCTCGGCGGGAACGGCCTCACCCGCGAATTCGGACTCGCCTCCTTGATAACGGCCGCACGCGTGGCTCGTATTGCCCCGGTGAGCCGGGAGATGATTCTCAACTACGTCTCCCACCAGACCCTGGGCCTGCCCAAGTCGTACTGAGCCCGCCCCCGGCGCGAGGAGGAACCATGTTCCGCAGCGAGTACGCAGACGTCCCGGCCGTAGAACTCCCCATCCACGAGGCCGTCCTGGGCCGCGCCGCCGAGTTCGGCGACCTGCCCGCCCTCGTCGACGGGACCGACGGCACCACACTCACCTACGGACAAGTGGACCGCTTCCACCGGCGCCTCGCCGCCGCCCTCGCCGACGCGGGTGTACGCAAGGGCGACGTCCTCGCCCTCCACAGCCCCAACACCATCGCCTTCCCCACCGCCTTCTACGCCGCCACGCGCGCGGGTGCCACCGTCACCACCGTGCACCCGCTCGCCACGGCCGAGGAGTTCGCCAAGCAGCTGCGGGACTCCGCCGCCCGCTGGATCATCACCGTCTCACCGCTGCTGGAGACCGCCCGCCGGGCCGCCGAACTAGCCGGCGGAGTGGGGGAGATATTCGTCTGCGACAGCGCGAGCGGACACCGCTCCCTCATCGACATGCTCGCCTCGGCCGCACCCGAGCCCGCCGTAGACATCGACCCCGCCGAGGACCTCGCCGCCCTGCCGTACTCCTCCGGCACCACCGGCATTCCCAAGGGCGTCATGCTCACCCACCGCCAGATCGCCACCAACCTCGCCCAGCTCGAACCCGCCGTCCCCGCCGGACCCGGCGACCGCATCCTCGCCGTACTGCCCTTCTTCCACATCTACGGGCTGACCGCCCTGATGAACGCGCCCCTGCGCAAGGGCGCCACCGTCGTCGTCCTGCCCCGCTTCGAACTGGAGACCTTCCTCGCGGCCATCCAGACCCACCGCATCACCGGCCTGTACGTGGCCCCGCCGATCGTCCTCGCCCTGGCCAAGCACCCGGCCGTCGACCACTACGACCTGTCCTCGCTCAAGTACGTCATCAGCGCCGCCGCACCCCTCGACGCCGCGCTCGCCGCCGCCTGCGCGCAGCGCCTCGGCCTGCCCTCGGTCGGGCAGGCCTACGGCATGACGGAACTGTCCCCCGGCACACACGTCGTCCCCCTGGACGCCATGCGGAAGGCGCCCCCCGGCACGGCCGGCAAACTCATCGCCGGCACCGAAATGCGGATCGTCTCCCTCGACGACCCCGGCAAGGACCTCGGCATCGGCGAACCCGGCGAGATCCTCATCCGGGGACCCCAGGTGATGAAGGGCTACCTCGGCCGCCCCGACGCCACCGCCGCGATGATCGACCGCGACGCCTGGCTGCACACCGGAGACGTCGGACACGTCGACCCCGACGGCTGGCTGTTCGTCGTCGACCGGGTGAAGGAACTCATCAAGTACAAGGGTTTCCAGGTCGCCCCCGCCGAACTGGAAGCCCTGCTCCTGACCCACCCCGGCATCGCGGACGCGGCCGTCGTCGGCGCCCGAAACGACGAGGGCAACGAGATCCCGCACGCGTACGTCGTCCGCCGGCCCACCGCACCCGGCCTCTCCGAGGGCGAGATCATGATGTACGTCGCCGAACGCGTCGCCCCCTACAAACGCGTCCGCCGGGTCACCTTCACCGACGGGGTGCCCCGGGCCGCCTCCGGCAAGATCCTGCGCCGGGAACTGCGGGAACGACGGGAACGACAGGAACCGCGGAAACTCAGGGAGCAGCCGTGACGTTGATCGGCCGTACACGCGCGCGTGGCACCGAGACACTCAGCCTCGACTCGGCCGACACCCGCAACGCCCTGTCCGCCGCCCTCGTCGGCGAACTCGCCGACGCGCTGACCGACTGCGCCAGGGACACCGGCGTACGCGCGGTCGTCCTCACCCACACCGGCACCACCTTCTGCGCGGGCGCCGACCTGCGCGATCCACCCCACCCGGACGCCCTGGTCCAGCTGCTCCGGCAGATCGTCGAAACCCGCAAACCGGTCGTGGCCCGCGTGACCGGGCACGTCCGCGCGGGCGGCCTCGGCCTGCTGGCCGCCTGCGACATCGCGGTCGCCTCGACCGGGGCCGACTTCGCGTTCACGGAGGTACGGCTCGGCGTGGCCCCGGCCGTCATCTCCCTGCCGGTGCTCCCGCGCACCGACCCGCGCGCCCTCGCCCGCTACTACCTCACCGGCGAACGCTTCGACGCCACGGAGGCGACCCGCATCGGCCTGCTGACGGCGGCGGGCGACGACGTCGACGCCGTACTGGAACCCATCCTGGACGGCCTGCGCCGCTCCTCGCCCCAGGGCCTGGCCGAGACGAAACAGCTGCTCACGGCTAGGGTGCTGGAGGCATTCGACCGGGACGCGGCCGACCTCACCGCGCTCTCGGCCCAGCTGTTCTCCTCCGCGCAGGCCCGCGAGGGGATGACGGCCTTCCTAGAACGACGGGATCCTTCATGGGTGCTGTGACCACAGACGAACCGGTCGAGCGCGTCGAGCGCGTCCCCAAGCAGGACCGCAGCCGGGCCACCCGGCAACGGCTCCTCCAGGCCGCCGTGGCCTGCCTCGCCGAACACGGCTGGACGGGCTCCACGGTCGCCGTCGTCGCCGAGCGCGCCGGCGTCTCCCGCGGCGCCGCCCAGCACCACTTCCGCACCCGCGAGGACCTCTTCACCGCCGCCGTCGAATACGTCGCCGAAGAACGCTCCACCGCCCTGCGCGCCCTCTTCCCCCAGGGCGCCACCAACCGCCGTGCCGTCGTCTCCGCCCTCGTCGACCTCTACACCGGCCCCCTCTTCCGCGCCGCCCTCCACCTCTGGATCGCCGCCTCCAACGAGGACCAACTCCGCCCCCGCGTCACCGAACTCGAGGCCCGCGTCGGCCGCGAGACCCACCGGATCGCGGTGGAACTGCTCGACGCCGACGAGTCCCGGCCCGGCGTGCGCGAGACCGTACAGGGCCTGCTGGACATGGCACGGGGCCTGGGCCTGGCCAACCTGCTCACGGACGACACCGGGCGGCGAGAGAGGGTCGTGGCGCAGTGGGCGGAGATCCTGGACACGGTCCTCAGGGACTGAGCCGCTCCACCCGCCAGCTCCCGTCCGCCTCCGCCACATACCGCAAACGGTCGTGCAGGCGGTTCACCCGCCCCTGCCAGAACTCCACCGTCCGCGGGGCAACGCGGAAGCCGCCCCAGTTCGGCGGGACGGGCACCTGTTCGCCCTCGGGATAGCGGGCGCTGAGCTCGGCGTACGAGGCGTCCAGTTCCGCGCGGGAGGCGATCACCGAGGACTGGGCGCTGGCCCAGGCGCCGAGCTGGGAGCCGTGCGGACGGGTGCGGAAGTAGGCGGCCGTCTCGTCACGGCCGGTGCGGCGGGCGGTGCCGGTGACGATGACCTGGCGGGCGATGGGATGCCAGGGGAAGAGCAGGGAGACGTGCGGGTTCTCCGCGAGGTCGCGGGCCTTGCCGGAGTCGTAGTTGGTGAAGAAGACGAAGCCATGCGCGTCGTACTGCTTCATCAGGACCGTACGTGAGCTGGGGCGGCCGGCGGCGTCCGCGGTGGAGACGACCATCGCGTTCGGCTCGTGGAGCGTGCCCTGAAGAGTCGCCTGCGCGGCGTCCTCGAACCAGCGGGTGAACTGGTCCATCGGGTGCGGGGCCAGCTCGTGCTCGTCGAGGCCCTCCGCGCGGTACTGCTTGCGCATCGCGGCGGGGTCGCGGAAAGTGTCTCGGTCGGTCACGTCACGGTCGGTCACGCGGTCATCTTGCCGTATCCACGTACGGTCTGTGTGGCACTCAGTGCCGTACGGTCTCCCCAAGGATGGCACTCGCCGATATCGTGCCCCTGGGACGTGGAATCCGGGGCGGCTCATGTGCCGCACCACTCGCACAGACCTCAAGCACACCTCACTAGGAGCCGCCTGATGTCCGACTTCGTACCCGGGCTCGAAGGAGTCGTCGCGTTCGAGACGGAGATCGCCGAACCGGACAAGGAGGGCGGCGCCCTCAGGTACCGGGGCGTCGACATCGAGGACCTCGTCGGCCACGTCTCATTCGGGAACGTCTGGGGACTGCTCGTCGACGGCGCCTTCAACCCCGGCCTGCCACCCGCCGAACCGTTCCCCATCCCGGTCCACTCCGGGGACATCCGCGTCGACGTCCAGTCCGCACTCGCCATGCTCGCCCCCGTCTGGGGCCTCGAACCACTCCTGGACATCGACGCCGAACAGGCCCGCGACGACCTCGCCCGCGCCGCCGTGATGGCCCTGTCCTACGTCGCCCAGTCCGCGCGCGGCCAGGGACTGCCCATGGTGCCCCAACGAGAGATCGACAAGGCGCACTCCGTCGTCGAACGGTTCATGATCCGCTGGCGCGGCGAGCCGGACCCCAAGCACGTCGCCGCCGTGGACGCCTACTGGACCTCCGCCGCCGAACACGGCATGAACGCCTCCACCTTCACCGCCCGCGTCATCGCCTCCACCGGCGCCGACGTCGCCGCCGCCCTCTCCGGCGCCGTCGGCGCCATGTCCGGGCCACTGCACGGCGGCGCCCCCTCCCGCGTCCTGCACATGATCGAGGAGATCGAGCGGACCGGCGACGCGGAAGCCTACGTCCGGCACGCCCTCGACCGCGGCGAGCGCCTGATGGGCTTCGGCCACCGGGTCTACCGGGCCGAGGACCCACGCGCACGCGTCCTGCGCCGCACCGCCCGCGAACTGGGCGCACCCCGCTTCGAGATCGCCGAAGCACTGGAGAAGGCGGCCCTGGAGGAACTCCACAACCGGCGCCCCGACCGCGTACTGGCCACGAACGTGGAGTTCTGGGCGGCGATCATCCTCGACTTCGCCGAGGTCCCGGCCCACATGTTCACGTCCATGTTCACCTGCGCCCGCACGGCCGGCTGGTCGGCGCACATCCTGGAGCAGAAGCGCACGGGCCGGCTCGTACGGCCGTCCGCGCGTTACGTGGGCCCGGGCCCGCGCGGCCCGCAGGAGATCGAGGGGTACGCGGACATCGCGCACTAGATGTTCCGGACGCCGAAGAAGCACAACGCGGACGACCCGCGAGCTCAGGTCCCTCCGCCTCATGGCGGGGAAGCCGGCCGGACGTACCGGCGAGCTCGCGGGTCGGGTGACTGCGTTGGATTAGGCCGGCTGCGTGGATCTGGCCACGCTGGTCCGGCACCGCACTGAGTGGTGACGGGCCACTAGCCCGCAGCCACCTCTTCCGTCCGGTATGCATACATCTGCCGAACCACCTCCCTTCCGAAGTAACAGCCACCCTAAGAACTTCGGTGCCGCCGTTCAACGGGTTTTTCGAGATGTGGACTGCGTTGCCTCTGGACGGGTGCTGTACCCGTGCCACCGGGTGGAGTTCATGGCGGCGGCGTCGTGGAGCGGTGTCCTGACCTGCTGGAGGATCATTGCGAGGCCCTCGTCGAGGCGGGGTGCACGCTCGCCGATGTCGTCCGGGTGCGGTATCTGCTGCCCGAGCGGGGCGACTTCGAGCCCTGCTGGCCGGTGTTGCGGCGGGTGTTCGGCGAGGTGCGGCCGGCGGCGACGATGATGGTGTGCGGGCTGGCGGATCCCCGGATGAAGATCGAGATCGAGGTGTACGCGCGGCGGCGGGGGCTGAGGATCGAGCCGGTGGGGAGTGAGCTCCCGCTGGAGCAGTGGCGGCATGTGCACAACGTGATCGTGCCGCCCGCGGCCATGTCGCTGGAGGAGGCGCGGGGGCGGCTGGGGCGCTACCGGTTGGTGAACGCGTATGCCGGGGACGTTCTCGTGGGCTGCTCCACCGTGCGTCCGCCGCAGGGGGAGGAGGCCGTGGCCACGGTGATCGCGCGGGTGTTGCCGGAGTACCGGGGGCGGGGGTACGGCGCGGCGCTGTACGGGGACGGGCTCGCCCACGCGCGTGTGCTGGGTGCGAGGGCGGTGGTGACCTGTGTGCCGGCGGTCATTGAAGAGGGGCTGCGGTTCGCGGAGAAGCGTGGTTTCGTCGAGGTCGAGCGGTATGTGCTGGATGGTGAGAGCGACGAGTGGATCGACCTCAGGCTGGGCAGCCTTGAGATGAGCGGTTGATCTACAACGATTCCCTCAATCTTGCGGGAACCAAGTGTGCGCTGCGTCACGTTCGAGTTGAATGAAGGTGAGTGAGCGAACCGTCGTGCCGTAACCGCGGACGCAGCCTGCAGGGGGTCCAGGTGAGTGCTTCCCGGCGTAGTGGGACCACCGATGAGCTGGGGCCCGATGGGCCCGAGCGGGACGGCTCCGATCTGCTGGCCGCCCTGCTGGACGGAATGGACGCGGCCCTGTGCGCCTTCGACGCGGACGGGATCGTCACGCACTGGAACCGTGAGGCGGAGCGCATTCTGGGCTGGACCGCCGCGGAGGCGGTGGGGCGCAAGGGGTTCGCGGGCTGGGCGGTGCGGACCGCCGACGCCGAGGAGGTGGAGGCGCGGCTGTTGTCCGCGATGCAGGCTCCGGGGCGGCAGGTTCATGAGTTCGCGCTGGTCACGAAGGATGGGGGGCGGGTTCTCGTACGGACCCAGTCCGCCGCCGTGCGCGGGCCCGACGGCAGGCCCGCGGGGGTGTACTGCGCGTTCAGTGAGGTGCACGCGCAGATCGATCTGGAGCGGTCCATCGCGCTGAGCGAGGCGTTGTTCGAGGATGCCTCGTGGGGTGTGGTGCTCGTCGACGCCGATCTCAGGCCCGCTGTCGTGAACGCGTACGCGGCGCGGGCGCTGGGTATCGGGCGTACGTCCGTGCTCGGTCGGCCGCTGGGGGAACTGCTCTCCCAGGGTGTGGAGGAGCTGGAGGGCGCGCTCACGCATGTGCTGGCCGAGGGTGCGCCGCCCGCGCCCGCCGAGATGTGGGTGAGCGTGCGCACGTCGGAGGGTGAGAAGCGGCGTTGCTGGCGCAGCTGGTTCCTGCGGCTGGCCTCGCCGCTGGCGGAGGAGCCGGTGCCGCTCGGCGTGAGCTGGATGTTCCAGGACGTGACGGACGCCAAGCAGGGTGAGCAGGAGGCGGCGCAGCTGCGCTTCCGTACCAACCAGTTGCACCGGGCGGCGCGGGCGGCGGCCGAGTGCG
This sequence comes from Streptomyces sp. NPDC051636, assembly GCF_044453765.1. Taxonomy (NCBI): domain Bacteria; kingdom Bacillati; phylum Actinomycetota; class Actinomycetes; order Kitasatosporales; family Streptomycetaceae; genus Streptomyces; species Streptomyces sp. NPDC051636. Next base: position 29,960 of record NZ_JBITDA010000033.1, read on the forward strand.
AGGATCCGGTGGAGGCGGCCACCGTCCATCTGGATTTCGCCCTGGCCGGGTTCGCGGATCACGCCCTGATCGACCGGGTGGCGGGCGTCTCCGCAGCCGGTGCGGAGGGGGCGGGGCCGGTGCGGCTGGTGCGGATCGCCGCGACGCCCTCGGGGGCGCCGGGGCCCAGTCTGCTCACGGGGGCGGCCGGGCTGCCCGTGCGGTACGAGGAGGGGCATCCGGCGCTGCAGTGCGTGGAGCGGGCCGGGTCGGTGCGGGCGGATGCGGGTGATGTGCCGGCCGAGCGGTCCCGGGAGTGGGCGCTGGCCCGGCAGTGGCCGGCCGACAGTGTGCATGCCCTGTGCGCGGTGCTGCGCAGCCGGGGGCGGACGCTGGGCGTGGTGACGTTCCTGCGGGGGCGGGGGCGTAGCCGGTTCGAGCGTTCGGACGCGGCGTACGCGGAGGATGTGGCGGTGCGGATCGCGGCGGCGGTGGATCTGGCGGGGGCTGCGGGGGAGGAGTGAGCGCCGCCTGACGCCTCAGCGCTGGTAGAAGATCCGGTCCCGGTACTGCTCCAGCACGTGGGCGTTCCACTCGTGGCCGCCGTCGACGTTGCCGGAGCGCAGCAGTGGGGGTTCGATGCCGCGGTCGGCCAGGGTGGCGGCCGTGGTGGCCATGACCGCCTGGAGGAGGGCGGTGGTGACGACGGTGGAGGCGGGGGCGAAGGGGGCGGGGACGGTGTCCAGGGTGAGTTCGGCGTCGCCGACGGCGATCTTCGTGTCGAGGACGATGTCGCAGTGGTCCTTGAGGAAGGTCCCGGAGGTGTGGCGGGATGTGGTCTCGGCGGTGTACGCCACCGATGTGACGCCGATGACGCGCACGCCTCGGGCGCGGGCGTTGAGGGCCATTTCCACCGGGAGGGCGTTGCGGCCGGAGAGGGAGATGATCACGAGGGCGTCGCCGGCGCGGATCGGGGAGGTGTCCAGGACGGCGGCGGCGAGGCCGTCGACGCGTTCCAGGGCGGAGCCGAGGGTGGCGGGGACGACGTCGACGCCGACGACGCCGGGGACCGCGAGCAGGTTCATGAGGGCGAGTCCGCCGGCGCGGTAGACGACGTCCTGGGCGGCGAGGGAGGAGTGGCCGGCGCCGAAGGCGAACAGGCGGCCGCCGGCCTGGACGGTGTCGGCGAGGAGTGTCGCGGCGGCCGTGATGGTCCGGGACTCCTGGTCCTTGACCCGGCGCAGCAGGCCGATGGCGGCGTCGAAGAACTGGTCGGCCGGTGTGCCGTCGCTCATGCGGTGCCCCTTCGCAGCGTCTGTGTCGCGGATCACCGTGCGGTCTGGACCAGTGTGCTGTCAATACGGGGTGGTGACCTGGGGCGGGCGGTGAGTGCGCGTGGTTGTCACCGCGTGGTTTCGACGGCGCGGCACGGTTGTCAGTGCTATGCGTCAGAATTGAGGTCAGGGCCAGCGCAGGCGCCGGAGAGCGGCGAGCTTCCGGCAGAAGCAATCGAGGGGCACGTATGTCCGGACTGATCGACACCACGGAGATGTATCTCCGCACCATCCTCGAGCTCGAGGAGGAAGGCGTGGTCCCCATGCGCGCCCGGATCGCCGAGCGACTCGACCAGAGCGGGCCGACGGTGAGCCAGACGGTGGCGCGGATGGAGCGCGACGGTCTGGTGTCCGTGGCCAGCGACCGGCATCTGGAGCTGACCGACGAGGGCCGTCGGCTGGCCACGCGGGTCATGCGCAAGCACCGGCTGGCGGAGTGTCTGCTGGTCGACGTGATCGGCCTGGAGTGGGAGCAGGTGCACGCGGAGGCGTGTCGCTGGGAGCACGTGATGAGCGAGGCCGTGGAGCGCCGTGTGCTGGAGCTGCTGCGCCACCCGACCGAGTCGCCGTACGGCAACCCGATCCCGGGTCTGGAGGAGCTGGGCGAGAAGGACGGCGCGGATCCGTTCCTGGACGAGGGCATGGTGTCGCTGGCCGACCTGGATCCGGGTGCGGACGGCAAGACGGTGGTGGTGCGCCGGATCGGGGAGCCCATCCAGACGGACGCGCAGCTGATGTACACGCTGCGGCGGGCGGGTGTGCAGCCCGGTTCGGTGGTGAGCGTGACGGAGTCGGCGGGCGGTGTGCTGGTGGGCAGCGGCGGTGAGGCGGCCGAGCTGGCGGCGGATGTGGCGTCCCACGTGTTCGTCGCGAAGCGCTGATTCGCCACGAAACGCCGACGGGCCGCGAGGCGCTGTCGTCGCCAGGGCGTCCGATTCGTCGTCAGGCGCTGACGCCGACTGCGCGGAATCGCAGCGCGGGGGCTGTTCGCATGCCAGGCTGTGCCGCGAGGCACAGGACCTGAGGGGGCCAGGATGATGCGGCCGCAGACATGGGATGGCCCCGGCACCTTGTGGCGCCGGGGCCTGTCCTCCCCTGTGCTGACCCGGAGCCCCGAGCTCTCAGGGTCATTCCCCGCGGACCGTTTTCCCCGAGCGGTCCGCCCCCCGCTGAAGAGATCCCCTCGGTGGCGGTGATCATTCCTTGAAGGGTGTCACTCGATTGAGGGGTGTTGACCGCAGGGACGTAATTTTCGAATAACCATTCGATAGTGTGCGGGTGTCCGAGCGGAGCTAGGGGGGCCAGACCCATGGCACGGCGCATCGATGTGACGGGAGCGGGTGGCGTGCGGCTCGCCGCCTGGGAGTTCGCGGACCCTCCCAAGAACGACCAGCCCCCGACGGACCCCGACGGGGCGGACCTCGGCGGGGCGGATCCCGGCCGCACGCAGCCCGGCATGCTGTTACTGCACGGACTGATGGGCCGCGCCTCGCACTGGGCCTCCACCGCCCGCTGGCTCTCCGAGCGCCACCGCGCCGTCGCACTGGACCAGCGCGGTCACGGCCAGAGCGACAAGCCCCCGCAGGCCGCCTACACCCGCGAGGCGTACATCGAGGACGCCGAGGCCGCCGTCGAGCAGCTCGGCCTCGCGCCCGCCGTCCTCATCGGCCACGCCATGGGCGCGCTGACCGCCTGGCAGCTCGCCGCCAAGCGCCCCGACCTGGTGCGCGGGCTGATCATCTGTGACATGCGGGCCTCCGCGCTCGGCGCGGCCTCGCAGCGCGAGTGGGCCGACTGGTTCAACTCCTGGCCCGTCCCCTTCGCCACGCTCGCCGACGTACGCAAGTGGTTCGGCGAGGACGATCCCTGGGTGGAGCGCCCGAACCCGTGCCGGGGCGCGTTCTACGCCGAGGTCATGCACGAGTCCCCGGACGGCTGGCGCCCCGTCTTCGGACCCGAGCAGATGCTCGCCTCCCGCGAGACCTGGGTGTACGACGCCCACTGGGAGGAGCTCGCCCAGGTCCAGTGCCCCGCGCTGGTCGTGCGCGGCCTCGACGGGGAGCTGGGGCGCGCCGAGGCGCAGGAGATGGTCCGTGTCCTGCCCCGCGGCGAGTACGCGGAGGTCGCGGACGCGGGGCACCTTGTCCACTACGACCAGCCGGAGGCTTGGCGGGCGGCTGTGGAGCCGTTTCTGGACGGGGTGCTCGGGGTGTGAGCGCCTTCTCGTCTGCCTGGTTCTGCCGTATGGCGCGTGCGGGCGCGTTGCGGCTTGTCGCGCCCACGCGGCGGTAGCCGCATACCGGCACAGCCCCGCGCCCCTTCGGCGGGGTTGCGGGCTCCGCGTGCCAAAAGGCTCCGTCAGCCCTTGCTGACCGCCGTCAGGATCTCCGGGAGCCTCGCCGCTGTCCGCGGGGCCGCCAGCCGTAGTCCCGCCCAGGTGATCCCCACCCCGTACATCGCCCCCACCGGCAGCAGAAGCCACGTCCACGCGTCGCCGCCCGCGCTGACGTTCAGTGCGATGGTGAGGGCGATGACGGGGGCGCACAGCAGGGCCGCCGCGACCATGCCGCCGAAGATGGAGATCCAGGCGAGGCCGGCCTGCCCGGGCGCCACGTTCTTGTAGCCCTCGCGCGGGATGGAATACGGGAAGCGGGCCGAGGTCCACGCGCCGGTCGCCAGCATCGCGCCGAGCAGCGCGAAGGACAGGCCGAGCGCCTCCGGCAGCCGGGCCCAGTCGCCCAGGAGCGCCGTGGTCAGCACGGTCACGAGGGTGGCGTACGGCAGGGTGATCACCAGCAGCGCCAGCGCCCGCGCGTGCAGCTCCACGTACGCGTCCCGCGCCGAGGAGATGGTGGTGGCGATCATCCAGAAGGCGGAGGTGTCCTGCCCGAACTGGTTGTACATCTGGATGCCGAGCATGCCGGCGGCGAAGCACGCGAAGTAGATCGATCCGGTGCCCTGCGCCGCGTTGAACACCGGCACGATCAGCCCGATGGCCAGTGAGGTCACCCACGCCGCCTTGGTCTTCGGATCGCGCCAGACGTAGCGCAGGCCGCGCTCCATGACCGTGCCCGTACGCCCGGCCGGCAGCAGGCGCCCGAGCCCGCTCGACGGCCGTTGCCGGTCCCGGGTGTGGGGGGCCGGGAGGGTGGAGCCGTCGGGCGAGACCATCAGCCGGGTCAGGCTGCGCGCCCACGCCGCGACCAGCAGCGCCAGCATCCCGGCGGCCAGCAGCAGTTGGGCGACGGCCACCCCGTACGACCCCTGACCGGCCGCCCGCACCGCGCCCACCGCCGACGCGGGCGGCAGCCAGCGCAGCACGTCGGCCACCGGCGCGAGCTGCCCGAGCCCGGCCGAACCCAGCCGCCGCGCGCCGAAGTTGACCAGCTGGGCGCCGACCGCGATGACCAGCCCGCTGAGCACGGCCAGGTCGCGGCCCCTGCGGCTGGTCAGGAGCCGCACGTTGGCGGCGGCGACGGCCCGCGCGAGCGCCACGCACACCAGCAGTGCGAGGCCGACGGCGACGACGGCGACGACGTACGCCCCCGCTCCCTCGGCGACGGACAGCGCGCAGCCCACGAGCAGGATCAGTGTGAACAGCGGGCCGATGCCGACCAGTGAGGCGACCAGCAGGGCCCGTACCAGCGGGCGTGGCCGGAGCGGGAGCAGCACCAGGCGGGTCGGGTCGAGGGTCTCGTCGCCGCTGGGGAAGAACAGCGGCAGCACCGCCCAGCCGAGCGCCAGTACGGCCGTGCCCAGGAGGGCGACGGCATCGGCGTGCGCGTGGCCGCGCAGCGCGAGCAGACCGAGCAGTTGCAGCGCGGCGAAGAGAAGTGCGGCGACGGCCGACGCGACGAACGCGGCCCGCCGGCCGCCGGACTGCCGCAGCCCGCCCCGCAGCAGGGACAGCTTCAGTCGTACGACGGTGGAGGTGACGCCGGTCATCGGGCCCCGCCGCCCAGCCAGTCCAGGCCGGACCCGGCGTCCCGCCCCCGTGCGCCGACCAGTTCCAGGAAGGCGTCCTGGAGGGTGGGGTGTGCGCCGCGCACCTCGGCGAGGGTGCCGTGTGCGCGGATGCGGCCCGCGGCCATGACCGCGACCCAGTCGCACAGCGACTCGACCAGCTCCATGACGTGGGAGGAGAAGACGACGGTGGCGCCGGAGGCGGTGTAGCGCTCCAGGACGCCCCGGATGGTCTGCGCGGACACCGGATCGACGCCCTCGAACGGCTCGTCCAGGAAGAGGACTTCCGGGTTGTGGAGGAGAGCCGCCGCGAGCCCGATCTTCTTGCGCATGCCGGTCGAGTAGTCGACGACGAGCTTGTGCCGCGCGCCCGCCAGGTCGAGCACGTCCAGCAGCTGGTCGGCCCGCCGGTCCACCTCGGGCCCCGGCAGCCCCCGCAACCGGCCGGCGTAGCCGAGGAGTTCCGCTCCCGACAGCCGCTCGAACAGCCGCAGTCCCTCCGGCAGCACCCCGGTCCGCGCCTTCACGGCCACCGGGTCCCGCCACACGTCGTGCCCGACGACCTCGACGGACCCCGCGTCGGGCCTGAGCAGCCCGGTCACCATGGAGAGGGTGGTGGTCTTCCCGGCCCCGTTGGGCCCGACCAGCCCGATGAACTTCCCCGAGGGCAGATCCAGATCGATCCCGCCCACGGCGACCTGCTGCCCGAACCGCTTCCAGAGCCCCCGCAGACGAACGGCGACCGCACCTGCCACTGCATCCTCGGCCATGCCAGAACCCTACGGGCCTCCCGGTCGGAAGAGGAGGGTCAGCGATCGCGTCCGCAGGCGTAGGCGAGGGGTGAGATCAACTCCTCCGCGTCGGGCAGCCACCGGTTCGCCGGCGTGGGCCGGCACGCCCACTGCACCGCGCCCCGGGAGCCGAAGCGGGTGGGCGGCGCGGCCACGTACGACCCCTCGCCCAGCGCCACCAGATCCAGTGACCCGAGCGACCACCCCAGCTTGCGCACCAGTTCCGGCACCTTCACCGAGGCCCCCGGCAGCACGAAGAAGTGCATCCGCTGATCGGGAGAGAGCGTCACCGGCCCGAGCGTCAGCTCCATCCGCTCCATCCGGGCCAGCGCCAGGAACCCCGCCGTCTCCGGGACGGACAGCGTGTCGAAGGTCCGCCCGGTCGGCAGCAGGATCGACGCCGTGGGCTGCTTCTGCCACATCCGGCGCGTGACGGTCGCGCTGCCGGTCGCCTGCGTCGCCCAGTCCGGACGCGCCGGATGCGCCCCGGGCGCAGGGCAGGCGGCGTCTCCGCAGGAGCAGCGCTGCACCCCGTCGGCGGCTTCCAGCCAGGTGCCCGGGACCACGTCCCAGTGGCGCTCCTCGACGTAGCGAACAGCTGTCTCCAGCAGCGATTCCCCGCGCTGCTTGGGAATCTGACCGGCAATATGGACGGCTTCGGTACCCGCGATCGTCTCTTCCACGTTCCACTCAACTCCCGCACCCACCTCGGGTTACGGGCGGGCCCTGTCCTCGGACCGACTTCTGCCCCGCGACGCCTGGCACGCGCGCTCGCTGCGTTGCCGAAGGCCCGAGCAGCTCCGCCACCAGGACCTTTCGGCGCCTTGCGATCGCCCGTAGCCAGACGCCGGGGGGCCCGCCCTGCGGGCGGACGAAGCCAGTCCGAGGACAGGACCCGCGCGCGCGGGGGAGGAGCATCGATTCCTCGGCCGGGGCGCATGGGTGCACGGGTGGGGGCGCGCGGGAGGAAGTGGGGCGTGGGTGGGGTAGCCAGGGGTGGGGTCGGCATCTTCCTTTACCCCGGCAATCTCAACATGCCTCACATGACGCGCGTTTTCGACATGTCCGCTGGGCATTGATCTTCCCGGCCGGATCTTTTCGCTTCGCCAGGGGGTACGCCATGGCCGCCAGGCCTCTCGTCGCGCGGCAGCCGAACGAACGGTTGCAGGCGCTCATCCAGGAAGCAGGGTGCTCGAACGCCGGGCTCGCCCGCCGGGTCAACATGTGCGGCGCCGAGCACGGTCTCGACCTGCGGTACGACAAGACGTCCGTGGCCCGCTGGCTGCGAGGACAGCAGCCGCGCGGGCGCGCGCCGGCGATCATCGCCGAGGCTCTCGGACGCAAACTCGGCCGTACGGTCACGATCGACGAGATCGGCATGGCCAACGGCAAGAACCTCGCCTCGGGCGTGGGTCTCCAGTTCTCGCCGACGGTACTGGGGGCCATCGAGCAGGTCTGCGAGCTGTGGCGCAGTGACGTGGGCCGCCGGGACTTCCTGTCCGGCTCGTCCGTCGCCGCGTCCGCGCTGGTGGAGCCCAGCCGGGACTGGCTGATCTCGGCGCCGGACCCACAGGTGGCGCGCTCGGCGGGGCCGCGTGTGGGGCAGTCCGACGTGGCGGCCGTCACCGCGATGACCCAGGCGCTGACCGACCTCGACCACCAGTACGGCAGCGGGCACGTGCGCCCGGTGGTCGTGCACTACCTCAACAGCGTCGTCTCCGGGCTGCTCGCCGGCTCCTACCGGGAGGCCGTCGGCCGCGACCTGTTCGCCGCGGTGGCCCGGCTGACCGAGCTCGCCGGGTACATGGCCGTGGACACCGGGCAACCGGGCCTGGCCCAGCGCTACTACATCCAGTCGCTGCGGCTGGCGCAGGCGGCGGGCGACCGCGGATACGGCGGCTACGTCCTCGCGGCCTCCATGAGCCACCTCGCCGCGCAGCTCGGAAACCCGCGGGAGATCGCGCAGTTGGCGCGGGCGGCGCAGGAGGGGGCGCGTGGGCGCGTGTCCCCGCGCGCGGAGGCCATGTTCCATGCTGCGGAGGCGCGCGGGCACGCCCTGCTGGGCGACGCGCGCGGGGCGCAGCTGGCCTCCGGGCGGGCGGTGGCGGCCATGGACCGGGCCGACGCCGACTCCGGGGACGACCCGGCGTGGATCGCGCACTTCGACGAGGCCTACCTCGCCGACGAGCTGGCGCACTGCCACCGCGACCTGGGACAGGCCGAGGCGGCGGCCCGGTGCGCGCAGGAGTCCCTCGACGGGCACCCCGGGACCCGGGCACGCCGGAGGGCCATCGGCTATGTGCTGCTCGCCACGGCACAGGTGCAGCAGCGCGAGATCGAGCAGGCGTGCAGCACCGGGATGAAGGCGGTCGAGCTCCTTCAGACGCTGCGCTCCAACCGGGGTGCCGAGTACCTGGAGGACTTCCAGCAGCGCCTTGAGCCGTTCCGGGAGGAGGCGGTGGTACGCGAGTTCGGGGCGCGGCTGGAGTTGCAGCAGGCCGCGTGAACGGGTGCCCCGCGGATGTGTGAACGCACGGCAAACGAACCGGGGACGCGGGGGAGGTGCCGTGAACAGCGCACCGCGGGGCGATTTGTTACGGCTGTCACAGGGCAGGAGGTCAGGCCCTGAGCTGCGTGGCATCGGGCTCAGGGGACCCGGTAGCGTGAGCCGACGTTCCGAAGGTCCCCCAATCGTAGGAGTCCCGGTGACGCAGAGTGGACAGGGCGAGGAGCCCTCGGCGCGGCCCGCGCGCGAAGGCATCGTGCTGCCCTCCGACGGTGGCGAGCCCCTGCTGCCGGGCATGACGGGCGGACCCGCCTCGCACCCGGCCGCCCCGGCGGGCCAGCCCCCGGCCGGCCCGTCCGGCGGCCAGGCCTGGGGCCGGCCGTGGGGCCCCGAGCAGCAGCAGGCGCCCCAGCAGGGCCAGGGCCGGCCCCCGGCGGCCGCCCAGCAGTGGAACACCCCGGAGCAGCCCGCCGCGTGGACCAGCCGGCCCCCGGGCACCGCGGGCGCGGGCCCGCTGCCCCCGGAGGGCGCCCCGGCGCCCACGTACGGGGGGCGGGTACCGGACGACCAGGGGTACGGCGCCGGTGGCCAGGGCGCGCAGAACCCGGCGTACGGCTCCGGCGCCCCCGCCCCCCAGCCGTCGTACGGCCATGGCGGCCCCGGCGCACAGAGCGCCCCCCTGCCTCCCGCCGCCGACAGCGCGACCCAGTACCTCCCGCCGGTCGCCCCGGGCCCCGCCGCCGACAGCGCGACCCGGTACCTCCCGCCGGTCGCGGCCGGGCCCGCGCCGGTCGACGAGGGGGCGACCCAGTACATACCGCCCGTGGCCCCGGGGGCGCTGCCGCCCGAGACGGGGGCCGAGGAGACGCGGTACCTGGGACGGGCGGTGCAGCCGCAGCCCGCCGTGTCCGGCCCGGACGCCGAGGCCACGCAGTACATCCCGCCGTACACCGGCGCGCCCGGCGGGGACCGGCAGCCGCCCGCCGAGTTCGACAACCTCTTCCGCGGCGGACCGGCCGACGGGCCCGCCGCGGCCACGGCGCAGCTGCCGCGCTTCCAGGAGCCGCCCGCCGCCCACCCCGGGCAGCCGCAGCCCTCCTACAGCCCGCAGGGACCGGGCGGCGGGCCGCGCGGGCCGGAGGCCGGCGGTGACGGCGGCGGCAGGGGCGGCCGTACCGGATCCCGGGTGCCGCTGATCGCGGCCGTCGGTATCGGCATCGCCGTGCTCGGCATCGGTGCGGGTGCCCTGCTCGGTGGCGGCGGCGGTGACCAGGACGACGACAACAAGACCGTCGCCGCGTCGGCGCCCGCGACCCAGGGCTCCACGTCCGCCGCCGCTGACCCGGCCCGGCAGCAGGCCGTCGCCCTGGACAAGCTGCTCGCCGACAGCGGCAACAGCCGCGCCTCGGTGATCAAGGCGGTGGCCGATGTGAAGGCCTGCGACAACCTCGGTGACGCCGCCTCCGACCTGCGCGACGCGGCCAAGCAGCGCAACGGCCTGGTCACCCGCCTGTCGAAGCTGTCCGTCGACAAGCTGCCGAACAACGCCGCCCTGACCACCGCGCTCACCCAGGCGTGGCAGGCGTCGGCGTCGGCCGACAACCACTACGCGGCATGGGCCGACCAGGTCTCCGGCAAGAAGGGCTGCAAGAAGGGCCAGGCCCGCAGCACCGGCCAGACACAGGCGGGCAACCGCGCGAGCGGCACCGCCAGCGCCCAGAAGGTCAAGGCCGCCGCGCTGTGGAACACGATCGCCAAGACGTACGGCCTCACCCAGCGCCAGCCGACCCAGCTGTGAGCCAGGGGGCGGGTCTGGTGCTGTGACCGGAAAGGTTCACCGGCTCTCCGGCAAACCTTTCCGTCCTAGCCGAGGTCCGCCTTCTCCAGCGTCCCCGTCACGTCCACGGTCCCGCCCTTGCCGGCCGTGACCAGCCGGCCGCCCTTGACGACCTGGAGGGTCACGTCCGCGTTGACCAGCCGGGTGAGGCCGACGGCGGCGAGCTCGGCGTTGCGGGGCCACTCGAGCGGGGGCGTGAGGCCGCCCGTGGGGACCTTGATGCCGTCGTCGAGGGTGCGCCGCACGGTGTCGGCGGAGACCTCGCCGGTGCCGATCTTCTCCACGACGGCCTTGAGGACGGTGTAGGCGATCCAGGTCGTCTGCACTCCGGCGTCCGCGGGGTCGATGCGGTTGTCGCCGAAGGCCTCCTCGTTGATCACCTTCTTCATCGGGTCCCAGCGCGCGTCGGAGGCCACCGGGTACCAGCCGGTGATGTACGCCCCCTCGTACGGCCCCGACGCCCCGCCCGTGGCGTTGATCGTCGTCTGGTCGACGCTGCCGATGACGGTCGCGGTGCGCACCGCCGGGTAGTCCTCGCGGGCGCGCCGGTAGGAGTCCATGAAGGTGTCGTTGCGGTCGCCGAGCGCGGGCACCACGCATCCCCTCTTCACCGGGTCGGCGGTCGCCGCCTTCAGCGCCCGGTCCGAGGTGGTGCCGTACTCGGTGGCGTCCTCGGCGGCGAGCAGGTCGTCCGCCTCCGTGTGGCCGCCGGACTTCAGGCCCGCGTCGAGGACGGCCGGCAGCTCGTCGCCGGCGATGCTGTCGGGCCGGATCAGGGCGACGGGGCCGCAACTGCCGGCGAGCGCCCTGCCGAGGCCGGCCAGCAGTGCGGGCTGGCCGCCGTTGACGGGGTAGGAGTAGGCGCGGGTGAACTCCTCGTTCGTCGCGCCGTAGCCGCCGATGTAGGGGATGCCCGCGCCCTCCAGCGGGGCGAAGTAGGAGTCGCCGAACTGGCTGTAGGAGCCGACGACCGCCACCACGTCCTCGTCGGCCGCGCGCCGGGCACATCTCGCGGCGCCCACGCTGTCGTTGTGGTCGTTGCAGGTCAGGACCTTCAGCTCGCGGCCGTTGATGCCGCCGTGGGCGTTGATCCAGCGGGCGTAGGCGAGGGCCATGGCGGGCATGCCGGGCTTGTTGGTGGCGTCGGTCCCGTCCGGCGCCCAGGTCATGACCTTGATCGGGCCGTCCCCGGAACCCCCCGTGGTACCGGGGACGACCCCGCATCCGGCGGCGAGCGACGCACAGGCGACCAGCGCGCCCGCGGACAGAGCGGTGGCCCTCGCGGGCCGGGGGAGGAAGCGGAGGAAGGTCTTGCGGATGCGTCGCCTGCCGGTCATGGACACGCACGATTCCGTCACATCGCTAACGTGGGAGTGACCTCGGGTCAACGGGTGGTGACACAGAGGTGAATTACGGGGGCCCGTGAGGCTCGCGGGACGCGGAACGTACGATCGGTGACCGTGCAAGGTTCGGAGAACTCTTCCCGTCGCGGCCGTCGCTCCTCCACCATGGGCGGCATGCCCCTGAACGACATGCCGTGGTGGCGCTGGCGCAGCAACGTGCGCTCGGCGCTGCACATGCTCTCCGATCCGGTGTTCCAGCGGGATGTCTGGCTGGCGGGTGCCGACGGGTACGGCGACGTCACCGACGCCGTGTACCGGCTGGTCGAGGACACCTGGCTGGACAACTGGTCGGCCGAGAAGTACGTCGGGACGATATTCCGGGACTCGCAGGAGGCGGCGCTGGTCGACACGGCCGTGCTGCGGGTGCTGCGGATCATGCACCAGGTGGGGCCGGACGCGCCGGTGGCCGCCTACCTCGACCACCACGCGTGGCCGGAGGCGGTGCGGGCGGCGCGGGACGCGCATGTGCGGATGGCGGCGAGCGACGGGGAGGACCCGGACGCGCCGCCGCGGAGCCTCGAGGTGCTGCGGATCATGACGCGGTCCGCGTAGCGGACGGCGGACCGCGGGCTCACTGGGGATATGGGACCCTGTCCTGCATGAACGAGCAGTCCAACCGAGCCGCGGCTCCCGCCGATCAGTACGTCCTCACGCTCTCCTGCCCGGACAAGCAGGGCATCGTGCACGCCGTGTCGAGCTACCTGTTCATGACCGGCTGCAACATCGAGGACAGCCAGCAGTTCGGCGACCACGACACGGGACTGTTCTTCATGCGGGTCCACTTCTCGGCGGAGGCGCCGGTGACGGTGGACAAGCTGCGGGCGAGCTTCGCGGCGATCGGTGACTCCTTTCACATGGAGTGGCAGATCAACCGGGCCGACGAGAAGATGCGCATCGTGCTCATGGTCAGCAAGTTCGGGCACTGCCTGAACGACCTGCTCTTCCGGGCGCGGATCGGGGCGCTGCCGGTGGAGATCGCGGCGGTGGTGTCCAACCACACCGACTTCGAGGAGCTGGTGGGGTCGTACAACATTCCCTTCCATCACATCCCCGTGGCGAAGGACACCAAGTCGCAGGCCGAGGCGCGGCTGCTGGAGATCGTGGACGAGGAGAACGTCGAGCTGGTGGTGCTGGCCCGCTACATGCAGGTCCTCTCCGACGACCTGTGCAAGAAGCTCAGTGGGCGGATCATCAACATCCACCACTCCTTCCTGCCGAGTTTCAAGGGCGCGAAGCCGTACCACCAGGCGCATGCGCGGGGTGTGAAGGTGATCGGGGCGACCGCGCACTACGTCACGGCCGACCTCGACGAGGGCCCGATCATCGAGCAGGAGGTCGAGCGGGTCGGGCACGACGTGACGCCGGAGGGGCTCGTCGCCATCGGGCGTGACGTGGAGTGCCAGGCGCTGGCGCGGGCCGTGAAGTGGCATGCGGAGCGGCGCATTCTGCTGAACGGGCGGCGGACGGTGGTGTTCGCGTAGGTTCCCAACGGCAACCGGGGCGAGCTACATCCGGCTCAGCGAAGCCGCCGCGAACAGTACGTCCCTGATCGCGTTCCGGTCGCCGAGCTGGCCCGCTGCTGCTTCCGCCGGGGAGACGTGGCCGGCCGCGAGGCGGCAGAACTCCACGCCGTCCAGGGCCACATGGGCCACCTCGTGGTCGGGGGAGCCCACCGCGGCGGGGGAGTCCAGGGGGATCAACCACTCGCCGCCGCCGGAGCCCTCGATCTCCAGGCGGAGGCTGCGTCCCGGGGCGCCCGCCGGAGCCAGGTGCCGGGCCGGGCCGGGGGAGGCCAGGCCCGAGCGGCGGCGGGCCGCGAGGACGGTGGGCAGCATGCGGGCCGCCAGGTCGATCATGTGGTGCAGATGGCGCGGCGCGGGCGGCTGGTAGGGGTAGTCCACGGCGTCCGCGATGTCCTCCGCGTGCACCCAGCACTCGAAGGCCCGGTCCAGCATCGCGTCGTGCAGCGGCAGGGTGAAGTCGCCGTAGGAGACCGGGAGTTCTCCGGCGCCCGCGGTGAAGGAGACCGTCCGCAGGAGGCTGTGGCTCTGTTCCCGCCACGGTGAGCGGACCGCGCGGGTCGGCGGGAAGCGCGAGGCCCGCCAGAAGGCCTCGGTGCGGGCGGCGGGTCCTGCCGCCTCGCCGATGTCCTTGACGTCCGCCTCCGCCAGCGGATCCTCCAGGCCCAGCGCCACCGCCACCAGCCCGTCGACGGACAGCAGATGCGCGATCACCCCGGCGACGGTGGTCCGACGGCTCGTCGCCGTGTCCCGCGCGAACCACCGCAGCCGCACCGGCGCATGCCACTCCGCGTCCCCGAAGTCCTGCAGCAGCGCGTCAAGGCGCGCGGTCTCGGCGTCGTACGGGGCCGCCCACTCCGGCACCGGGATCTCCGGCGGCCGGCGGTCGAGGCAGTTCTGCAGGACGCGGGTGCGCAGCCCCGGGTCCAGGTCGAGGCTCTCGGGCTGGTGCAGCAGGCCCACCGCCTCGCGCAGCCGCAGCGCCTCCTCCGCGCACGTGCCGCACTCGCCGAGATGCGCCTCGACGGCCGCCGTCTCCGCGGCCGAACAGGCGGCCAGCGCCCACGCGCCGAGCAGTGATTTCAGGACGTTGTGCGGGAGGTCCAGCGGCACGGGCGGCAGGTCCTCCGGGCCGGGCAGGTCGGGCAGCGGCAGCCCGGTGTCCTCCACGGAGGCGCGGGGCAGCGGTATGCGCGGCGACGGCTCCCGGCCGGGCCCGGGTGCGGTGCCGTCACCGCCGCCGCTGCCCGGGCCGTCGTACTCCTCGAAGCCCGTCACACCGCACCGCCGTATCCGGGCGGTGCCCCGGGTGCCGCCGCGTTGTGGGCGGTGGACAGCAGCTGCAGGCCCAGGCGGAGCCGGCGGCGGGCCTCGTCCTCGGTGACGCCGAGGTCGGCGGCGGCCTGGCGGTAGTCGCGGCGCTGGACGTAGGCCAGTTCCAGGGCGGCGCGCAGCGGGGCGGGCATGGAGTGGACGATGTAGTCGGCGCGGGCGGCGACCGAGGCGCGGCGCACCTTGCGCTCCAGCTCCTCCGTGCCGTCCTGCGGGGAGCCGGTCCCGCCCCGGGTGAGCGCGGCGGTCTCGGTGGCGCGCAGCCGCTGCACGGCGAGCCGGTGGGTCAGCGCGGCGACCCAGGAGCGCAGGGGGCCCTGCCGGGGGTCGTAGGCGTCCGGGTGTTCCCAGACGTGGGCGAAGACCTCGCGGGTGATGCCGTCGGCGGCCCGTTCGTCGCCGAGGACGCGGTGGGCGAGGCCGTGGACGAGTGAGGCGAAGCGGTCGTAGAGCTCACCGAGGGCCGCCGCCTCTCCGCGTGCGAGCCGCTGCTGCATCCTGCGGTCCCAGCGGGGCGGCGCGTCCTTCTTGGCCATCCGGCCCCCTCCCCCTCCCGGTGTCCGTGTCCAGCCTGGATCCACCCTGTCCTCGAATGTAGTCGGCATGTCGGACAACGCACGCCCCTTTGTGCCAATGTGCGCCCCTTGAGAGCCCGCAAGTGGTAATGGACCTTCGTCGTATCGCACGCGACCTCCACCTGGCGACCACACGATGAGCACGCCATGACCTTCCTCGATCGAACAGGATCGGAGGTGACCGAAACAAGTCCCTCGACGATCGTCTGTAGTTTGCCGTCCGGGGTTTCCGGGAACGGCCGCTGGGCAGCCGCGCGGAAAGAAGCGAAGGAACTGCTTCCGTTTCCAGATGGGTCCAGGCGGGTCCAGGCGGGTCCGGGTGGACCCGGGCGGTTCCGGGAGATCCGGCGAGCGGAGGACGTGGCCGTGGCATTCAAGGTGACCGGCGTCGAAATGGGCGAGTGGGCCGTGCTCGGGGTGTCGGGCGAGCTGGACCTGATGACCTCGCCGGTGCTGCGCCAGCGCGTGCACGACGTGGTGGCCGACGGCCATCACAGCCTCGTCCTCGACCTCTCGGAGGTCTTCTTCTGCGACTCCAGCGGCGTCGGCGTCCTCATCGCCGCCCGCCGCCTGATCCGCTCCTGTCAGGGCCGGCTGCGGCTGATCCTGCCGGCCCGCGGCGCCGTCGACGGTTCGCACGTCAACCGGGTCCTCGGCGCGCTCGGCGTGCGGCGGCTGTTCGACGTGTACGCCGACCTCGACAGCGCGGTGACCGACGAGCCCGACCCGCTGAGCGCGTGACGTTTGTCGCAGAATTCCCCCAATATTTCCCCGGTCTTGGTACAGCCGTCGCTTTCCCGCCCGGGGACCGGTCCCGGCGTCGTACGCTCCCTGCCGGACGTACCCCCACGTGACGTAAGGCGGCCCGAAAGAGATGGTCAGCACCGAGTACGAGCGCAGGATCGCCGCCCGGTTCGCCACCTTCGACCAGGACGGCAACGGCTACATCGACCGGCTGGACTTCAGCGGCGCGGCCAAGGCGCTGCTCGCCGAGTTCGGCGTGGCGGCCCGCTCCGACAAGGGGCAGGCCCTGTACGCCGGTGCGGAGGCGTTCTGGCAGGGCATGGCGGGGATCGCGGACCGGGACGGTGACCAGCGCATCACCCGCGAGGAGTTCGTCACCGGCGCGGTCAAGCGCCTGCGCGACAATCCGGAGCGGTTCGCGGAGATCGCCCGCCCCTTCCTGCACGCCGCCCTGGACGTGGCGGACACCGACGGGGACGGCGCGGCCACGGTCGCCGACATCGCGCGTGTGCTGAGGGCGCTCGGAGTGCGGGAGGACCTCGCGCAGGCGATCGCCGGCGGCCTCGACACCGACGGCGACGGCAAGGTGGGCGAGGCGGAGATCGTCCCGGCCTTCGCCGGCTACTTCACCGTCCCCGAGTAGCGTTCGCGCAGCCGGTACTTGAGCACCTTCCGCAGGGTCTCGTTCCGCGGAAGGGCGTCCACCACCTCCAGCCGCTCCGGCAGCTTGTGCACCGACAGCCCTTCCGCGCGCAGGTAGGAGGTGACGGCCTCCAGGGTCAGCTCCTCGGCGCCCGGCGGCTGTTCCACCACCGCGCACACCCGCTCCCCGCGCTCGGCGTCCGGCAGCCCGATGACCGCCACGTCGCCCACCGCCGGGTGCCGGTGCAGCAGGTCCTCGATCTCCTTCGCCGAGACGTTCTCCCCCTTGCGGATGATCACGTCCTTGCGGCGGCCGGTGAGCACCAGGTGCCCGGATCCGGTCAGATGCCCGAGGTCGCCGGTGCGCAGGAACCCCTCCTCGTCGAATGCCTCCGCCGTCTGTGCCGGATCCAGATACCCCTGGCACACGGTCTCCCCGCGCAGCCGCACCTCCCCGTCGACGATCCGCACCTCCATCTCCGCCGGCGGCCGCCCCTCGGTCGTCGCCAGGTCCTCGGCCGTGTCGTCGGGGGAGCCCATGGTGATCATCGGCGCCTCGGTCATGCCGTACCCGTGGGTGAGCTGCACGCCCATCTCCCGTACGACCGAGTGGTACAGCTCCGGCGGCTTGGGCGCCCCGCCGCCCGCGAGGAGCCGCAGCGTGGGGATCACCTTCGCCCCCGGCTGCTTGCGCTGTTCGGCCAGGAATATCGAGTAGAACGCCGTCGACCCGCCGGCCACCGTCACCCCGTGCCTGCGGTAGCCCGCCAGCGCCTCCGGCAGCGCGAACTGCTCGAACATCACCGCCGGGAAGCCGTACAGCAGCAGCATCACCGTGTAGTCGGGCCCGGCGATGTGCGCGTACGGGAAGGCCATCGAGCCCACGTCGTCCGCCGTGAGGCGCAGCGCGTGCGCGAGGCACGACCCGCCCGCGATCAGCGACCGGTCGGTGTGCAGCACGCCCTTGGGGTCGGAGGTGGTCCCCGAGGTCCAGTAGATCCAGCGCACGGAGGTGCCCTCGGCGGGTGGCGCGGGCAGTACCGCCGGGTCGCCGTCGGGCAGGTCGTCGTACGCCTCGAAGACCCCCTTGGCGCCGAGGCGCCGCGCCATCTCCGTGTGGTCGTGCCCCCGCCAGGTCCCCGGCACCGCGAAGAACTCCGCCCTGGACTCCCGCAGCGCGAAGCCGACCTCCCGGTCCCGGTAGAACGGGATGACCGGCGACTGTACGGCGCCGATCCGGGCCAGCGCGAAGGACAGCAGGGCCGTCTCGATCCGGGTGGGCAGCTGCCACGCGACGACCGTGCGGGGGCGTACGCCCATGCCGTACAGGCCGGCCGCCACGCGCTCGGCGCGGTCGCGCAGCCCGCCGAAGGTGAGGACGCGATGGTCCGGCCCGTCGTCCTGGAGCAGGACCGGCCGGTCGGGGGTGAGCTCGGCGCGGCGGACGGCCAGCTCCCACAGGGTGCGGGAGGTGCTGAGCGCGTGTGCGGTGTCGTTCACGGCGGGCCCCCAGTGACCGGCTCAGAGAACTGACGGACAGTCAGGTTCGTGGACAGAGCGTAGGGCGGTGTGCCTTGTCGGTCCAGGGGTGCGCCATTAGCCTGCTTGCCCAGGAGAATCTGACGGTCCATCAGATAAGTGGCGGCCGGACTCAGGCGGAGGGGACCCATGACCGAACTGCCCCGCATCATCAGCGTCGACGACCACGTGATCGAGCCCGCGCACCTCTTCGAGACCTGGCTGCCGGCGAAGTACCGGGACCGCGGCCCCAAGCCGCTCACCGCCGGGATCGGCGAACTCGCCTACGTGGGCGGCAAGTACCGGATCACGATGGATCCGGAGGGCCCGCCTGCCGACTGGTGGATCTACGAGGACCTGAAGTTCCCGTACAAGCGCAACATCGCCGCCGTCGGCTTCGACCGGGACGAGATGACGCTGGAGGGCATCACCCGGGAGGAGATGCGGCGCGGCTGCTGGGACCCGAAGGCCCGGCTGGAGGACATGGACCTCAACCACGTCGAGGGCAGTCTCTGCTTCCCCACCTTCCCGCGCTTCTGCGGGCAGACCTTCGCCGAGGCACACGACAAGGAGGTCGCGCTGGCCTGTGTGCGGGCCTACAACGACTGGATGGTCCAGGAGTGGTGCGGGGACAGCGGCGGGCGGCTGATCCCGCTGTGCCTGATCCCGCTGTGGGACGTGGAGCTGGCGGTGGCGGAGATCCGGCGCAACGCGGCCCGCGGGGTCCGAGCGGTGACCTTCTCCGAGATCCCCACCTACCTGGGCCTGCCCTCGATCCACTCCGGCTACTGGGACCCGTTCTTCGCGGTCTGCGAGGAGACGGGGACGGTCGTCAACATGCACATCGGCAGCAGCTCGCAGATGCCCGCCGCCTCCCCGGACGCGCCGCCGGCCGTGCAGGCCTCGCTGTCCTTCAACAACGCCATGGCCTCGATGACGGACTTCCTCTTCAGCGGGGTGCTGGTGAAGTTCCCGGCCCTCAAACTCGCCTACTCCGAGGGCCAGATGGGCTGGATCCCGTACGCCCTGGAGCGCGCCGACGACGTCTGGGAGGAGCACCGGGCCTGGGGCGGGGTGCGGGACCTCGTCCCGGAGCCGCCGTCGACGTACTACTACCGGCAGATCTTCTGCTGCTTCTTCCGCGACAAGCACGGGGTGGCGTCCCTCGACGTCGTCGGCCGGGACAACGCCACCTTCGAGACCGATTATCCGCACGTCGACTCCACCTTCCCGCACACCAAGGAGGTCGCCCTCGACCATGTGAAGGGCCTCGACGACGAGACGGTCTACAAGCTCATGCGGGGCAACGCGATCCGCATGCTGGACCTGGACCTCGACAGGTAATGGACCTGACGTACACGCCCGAGGAGGAGGAGTTCCGGGCCCGGCTCAGGCAGTGGCTGGGCGAGGCGCTGCCCACGCTTCCCGCGAAGCCCTCCCCGGACGACTGGCCGGGGCGCCGCGCCTACGACCTCGGCTGGCAGCGGATGCTGTACGGCGCCGGGTACGCCGACGTCCACTGGGACGCCTCTCCGACCATGCGGCTGATCTTCCTGGAGGAGACGGAGAAGGCGGGCGCTCCCTATGTGGGCGCGGGCTTCGTCGGGCTGCTGCACGCGGGGCCGACCATCGCCGCCGAGGGGACGGACGGGCAGCGGGCGCGCTGGCTGCCGCCGATCCTGCGGGGCGAGGAGGTGTGGTGCCAGGGGTTCAGCGAGCCGGACGCCGGATCCGACCTGGCGTCACTGCGCACGCGCGCGTGGCGGGACGGCGACGACTACGTGGTGAGCGGGTCCAAGACATGGACCTCGCACGCCGAAGTCGCCGACTGGTGCGAGCTGTTGGTGCGCACGGACCCCTCGGCGCCCAGGCACCGGGGCATCACCTGGCTCGCGATGCCCATGGACGCGCCGGGCGTCACCGTACGGCCGCTGCGGACGCTCGCCGGGTCGGCGGAGTTCGCGGAGGTGTTCCTCGACGAGGTGCGGGTGCCGGTGGCCAACCGGGTCGGCGCGGAGAACGACGGCTGGCGGGTGACGATGGTGACGCTGTCCTTCGAGCGCGGCACGGCGTTCGTCGGCGAGGTGGTCGCCTGCCGCCGGGTGCTGGGCGAACTGGCCCGCCGGGCCAGGGAGAACGGACGCTGGGACGATCCGGCGCTGCGGCGGCGGCTCGGGCGGCTGAACGCCGAGTTCCGTGCGCTGTGGCGGCTGACGCAGTGGAACGTCAGCGAGGCGGAGTCGAGCGGCGGGGTGCCCGGAGTCGGGGGTTCGGTTTTCAAACTGAGGTACTCGCACGCGCGTCAGGAGCTGTACGACACCGCGGCCGACGTCCTCGGCCCGGACTGTCTCGACCTCGACCGGCCCTGGGTCCTCGACCGGCTCTCCTCCCTCTCGTACACCATCGCGGCCGGCACCTCGCAGATCCAGCGCACGATCGTCGGTGAGCGGATCCTTGGCCTGCCGAAGGGGCGGTGAGGTGGGTTTGCGATTCCAACTGACCGAGGACCAGCGGGCGTTGCGGGACGGGATGCGGCAGCTGCTGGCCCGGCGCTTCGACCGTGAGGCGCTGCGGGCCGCGGTCACCGCGCCCGGTCTCGACCGGGCGCTGTGGCGGGAACTGGGGGAGGCCGGCTTCTTCGCGCTGCGGCTGCAGGAGGCGGACGGCGGGGTCGGACTCGGCCTGCCCGAAGCCGTGTTGGCCTTCGAGGAGGCCGGGCGGGCACTGCTGCCGGGCCCGCTGGTGGCCACCCATCTCGCGGCCGGGTCCGTGCCGGGCGCGGCCACCGGGGAGGCCGTGGTGACCGCTGTGGACGGCGCCCTGGTGGAGTGGCTGACCGAGGCCGACAGCGTGCTCGGGGACGCCTCCGGGGCCGTACCCCTGCGATCGGTGGACCCGCTGACGCCGCTGCACCGGGTGCCCCGGGTCCGCGCGCCGGATCCCGCCGCCGTGCTCCTCACCGCCGCCGAGCAGCTCGGCACGGCCACGCGCGCGTGCGAACTGGCGGTGCAACACGCCCGGGCGCGAGAGCAGTTCGGGCAGCCCATCGGGGCCTTCCAGGCGGTCAAACACCTGTGCGCGGAGATGCTGGTCCGGGTCGAGACCGCCCGGGCCGCCGTCTACGCGGCCGCCGTCACCGGCGACCCGGTGGACATCGCGGGCGCCCGGCTGCTCGCCGACGAGGCGGCCGTACGCGGCGCCCGCGACTGCCTCCAGGTCCACGGCGGCATGGGCTTCACCTGGGAAGCCGAGGTGCACCTGCATCTGAAGCGAACGTGGGTGCGAGCTCAACGTCCCGGTGGGATCACGGAGAGTGAGGAGCTGCTCGCCGCCGATCTCCTCGCCTGAACCGCTCGAAGGCCGCTGGGCTGGGAAGTCCGCGGACCGCCCGCAGGGCATGTCGCGGATCGTGGCACACAGTGATCACGGAGCGTTGATACCGGGTTGTGTCCTACGCGTGACTCGTCACGGCCCGGAGTCGGCGACCCGCTCCGGTACCTTGTGTGAGATGCGAGTGGTTCACAGCTCGAGCCATGCCGGCGCGGCCCCTGGGGCGGCCCCACAGCCGGTGGCGCGTACCGCTGCTCGCAGGGCGGACAGGGCTTCTGCCCCCGCCTGTTCGACTCCCCGTGATGAGCGTCGCACAGTATGCCGTACACGTACTCCTTCGCGCTGGAATATGCCCGAAGCGCTTGTTGAGGTGACTGTACGTCAACCATGCTGTCCGGCAAGGGAATCACGTTCCGTGACCCCTGCTCTGGCCGTTGTTCTGGCCATGCAGAAAATGGCTACGATCGTGGCCCTCGTCGTGGTGCTCGTCGCGACCCTCGTCGTGGCGTTCGCGTGGCGTGGCGTCATGTGTCCGCCGGTTCGGATGGTGTGAGCGGTGCAGGTGCTTCAAGTGCAGCTGGAGATCCGGCCCGACCCCGCGGAGGTGGGGCGAGCCAGGAGGTGGGCGCGCTCGCGGCTCGCCGGGTCCGGGATGGCGGACGACGAGTCGCTCGCCGAGACCCTGATCCTGCTCGTCTCCGAGCTGGTCACCAACGCCGTGGTGCACACCGGGACTCCGGCCGTGCTGCGGCTCTCCCTGCCCGGCGCGGCGACGGAGTCCGCCCCCGTGCGCCTGGAGGTGGCCGACGCCAGCACGCGCGCGCCCGCGCCCAGGTGCGCGGACGACGACGCGACCGGCGGCCGGGGCCTGGCCCTCGTCGACGGTCTCGCCGACCGCTGGGGCTGGAGCCAGGAGGGCGCGGGCAAGCGCATCTGGTGCGAACTGGACCGTTGCGAACAGCCCGGGGAAGGCGCGCCGCCGGCGTGCGGGGGCGGGCTCACGGCGTTCGAGGGGCTGGCCTTCGAGGCGGTGTAGCCCCGGTGCACGGGGGGCGGGGAACCCGGCCGGAGCGTGGTGGCCGTAGACCGGTGCGCCGGGGTGTGCACCCGTGCGCGTCCGCCATGAATGGGACCTAAGTAATAAATCCCCGTACGGGTGTTGACGCCTCGTGACCGTTTGATCACGCTTGTGGTCATCGATTCGCCGCGAGGGGACGGCGAGGGCCTGGGTGACGGAGGTCCTCGGCGAGTGTGGGTCGTAGGCCGGATGGCGGCGCGCGGGGCCGTGCTCGAGGCGGGTGCCGTGCCGCCATCCGGATGCCACTGGGCGTCAGAGGGTGTCCGGGGACGTCAGAGGACGGCCACCGGTGCCACCGGAGCGCCGGTCGCGCCGACGAACGGCTCGGGCATCGCGGACAGCAGGAACGCGTACCGCCCTTCTTCTCCACAGGCTGTGGACAACTCTTCGAGATTCCAGTTCTGGCCCTGGAGCATCCCCATCTCCACCAGGTCCAGGGCGTGCACGGGCAGCCACAAATCCTCTATCTCAGGCGGAAATATCTCAAAAGTCAGGGTGTCGTTGGCGACCGCGGCGACATCGCGCGCGTGGAACCACTCCGGCGTGCGCACCGAAAGCCCCGGCGACGGATAGCCGTAGCCGTGCTTGTCGCCCGCGAGATACACCTGTACCTGCCCGGTCCGTACGAGCACGACGTCCCCCGCGCGCACCCGCGTCCCGGCGAGTTCCTCGGCCTCCTCGAGATCCTCCGGGGTGACCGCGTGCCCGCCGTCCAGCCGGTCCACGCCACGCGCGCGTGCCACGTCGAGCAGCACCCCGCGCGAGACGATGTGCCGCGCCTTGTCGATGCCGCTGAACTCGGCGCCGCCGTGTGCGGTGACGGTGCCGGCGGGCCGGCCGTTGTAGAGCATCCCCGAGTGCGAGACGTGTGTCAGCGCGTCCCAGTGGGTGCCCGCCTGCAGCCCCATCGTCACGGCGTCGTCGCTGCACGCGACCGTCCCCGGGCCGAACAGCTCCTGGTTGACCTGCACCATCGCGTGCAGCGGGTTGACCCGCCCCGGGATCATCCCGGTCTGCACGCCGTCCTGCTTCAGCGGCAGCGCGAGGGGGACGCGGCGCCCGGTGCGGACGGCGGCCGCCGCCTCGCGCACCACCTCGTCGGTGATCAGGTTCAGGGTGCCGATCTCGTCGTCCGCCCCCCAGCGGCCCCAGTTGTTCACGCGCTCGGCGATGTCGTGAAACGCGGGATGAAGTGTCGGCAATGACATCCGGTCCTCCCCGGGGCTTGTCTCCGCACGTCCGGCGCGCCATAAAATCTAACGGGCCGTCAGATAGCGCGGGAAGGGGCCGGGCGTGGGGAACTTCTTGGCAGGCAAGGCCGTCGCCGTGACCGGCGCCGGGCGGGGCATCGGCCGGGCGGTCGCCCTCGCGGCGGCGGCCGAGGGGGCGAAGGTCGTCGTCAACGACTACGGGGTCTCCACCGACGGCACCTCACCCACCAGCGAGGTCGCCGACGCCGTGGCCAAGGAGATCGAGGCGGCGGGCGGCGAGGCCGTCGCGGTGGCCGACGACATCTCCACCATGTCGGGCGGGCAGCGGGTCGCCGACACGGCCCTGTCGGCGTACGGGCGGCTCGACGGGGCCGTCTGCGTGGCCGGGATCCTGCGCGAGCGGATGCTGTTCAACATGTCCGAGGAGGAGTGGGACCCGGTCGTCGCCACCCACCTCAAGGGCACGTTCACCGTCTTCCGGGCGGCCTCCGCGGTCATGCGCAGGCAGAGGTCCGGCACGCTCATCGGCTTCACCAGCGGCAACCACCAGGGCTCCGTCTCGCAGGCCAACTACAGCGCCGCGAAGGGCGGCGTCATCTCCCTCGTCCGCAGCGCGGCCCTGGGCCTGCACAAGTACGGGGTGACCGCCAACGCGGTGGCGCCCGTCGCGCGTACGCGGATGTCCGCGGGCGTCCCCGTGGAGCTGAAGGAGATCGGGGAACCGGAGGACGTGGCGGCGCTGGTCGTCTACCTGCTGTCGGACCGGGCGAGGGAGCAGCGGATCACTGGGCAGGTGTACACGATCGCGGGGCCGAAGATCGCGGTGTGGGCGCAGCCGCGGGAGCTGCGCGCGGCGTACGCCTCCGGCGGGTGGACCCCGGAGAGCATCGCGGACTTCCTGCCGGGGTCGGTGGGGGTGGATCCGATGCCGATGCTGTCCCAGCTGGAGGCGATGGAGAGGGCGGCGAGGGAGGGTTCCCGGCCGAACGCGTAGCTGCTGCAGCCGTGCCGCCGGGGCGGCACGGGTGGGCGATGGGGGTCCCCCCGCTCGAGCGAAGCCGAGAGTGGGGGAGGCACCCCGTCGGCGCGGGCGAGCGGCACCTCCCCGGCGGCAGCACCGAGCAACCATCCGAGCAACGTCCAGTCAGCCGACCAAGGCGGTAACCGTGGAGTTCGGGTTCACCGGGGAAGACGAGGCATTCCGGGCCGAGGCAAGGGCGTGGCTCGCGGCGCACGCGGGCGGTGCGCAAGACCGCCGGTCCTGGGAGCGGACCCTCGGAGCGGCCGGCTGGATAGGCCTCGGCTGGTCCGAGCCGGGCTACGGCAACCGCACCGCCACCCTCACCCAGCAGGTCGCCTGGGCCGAGGAGTACGCCCGCTCCCCGGCACCACCGCGCTCGGGGCACATCGGGGAGAACCTCCTCGCCCCGACCCTGATCGCCCACGGCACCGACCAACAGAAGGCCCGCTTCCTCCCCCCGGTCGCCGCCGGCGCCGAGCTGTGGTGCCAGGGGTACAGCGAGCCGAACGCCGGCTCGGACCTGGCGGGCGTGCGCACCGCGGCCGTACGCGAGCCGCGGGAGCCGTACTACCGGATCACGGGCCAGAAGGTCTGGACCTCACGTGCCCACGAGGCCGACTGGTGCTTCGTGCTGGCGCGCACCGACCCCGGCTCCCGCCGCCACCACGGCCTGAGTTTCCTGCTCGTGCCCATGGACCAGCCGGGCCGGATCGAGGTCCGGCCCATCCGCCAGATGACGGGCACGAGCGACTTCAACGAGGTGTTCTTCGACGGCGCACGCGCGCGCGTGGAGCACAGCGTGGGCGGCGAGGGCAACGGCTGGCGGGTGGCGATGAGCCTGCTCGGCTTCGAACGGGGCGTGTCGACGCTCGCTCAGCAGATCGGCTTCGCGGAGGAGTTGGGGCGGGTCGTACGGACGGCGCTGGACACCGGCGCGGCGGACGACCCCGTCGTACGCGACCGCCTGGTCAGGCAGTGGGCCGAGCTGCGCGTGATGCGCTGGAACGCCCTGCGCACCCTGGGCGGTTCGGGCGACCCGGGCGCCCCCAGTGTGGCGAAGCTGTTGTGGGCGGGCTGGCACCAGCGGCTCGGGGAGCTGGCGATGCTGGTGCGGGGGGCGGCGGCGAGCGCGGGCCCGGCGGACTGGTCGCCGGCGGTGCCGTACGAACTGGACGCGTTTCAGCACCTGTTCCTCTTCTCCCGGGCCGACACCATCTACGGCGGCTCGGACCAGGTGCAGCGCACGATCATCGCCGAGCGCGTGCTCGGCCTGCCGAGGGAACCGAAGGGCTGAGGGGGCTGCGGCATGCGCGGTGTGGTGTTCGACGGCAAGCAGGTGCGGGTCGTGGACGATCTGGCCGTACGGGATCCGGGGCCCGGCGAGGTGCGGGTGGCGATCTCGGCGGCGGGGCTGTGCCACAGCGACCTGTCGGTGGTGGACGGGACCATACCCTTCCCGGTTCCCGTGGTGCTGGGCCATGAGGGTGCCGGGGTGGTGGAGGCGGTCGGCGCGGGCGTCACCCACGTCTCGCCCGGCGATCACGTGGCCCTGTCCACGCTCGCCAACTGCGGGACGTGCGCGGAGTGCGACCGGGGGCGTCCGACGATGTGCCGGCAGGCGATCGGGCGGCCGGGGCGGCCGTTCGTCCGGGGCGGGGACGCGCTGTACCAGTTCGCGTCCAGCTCGGCCTTCGCCGAGCACACGGTGGTGAAGGCCGTGCAGGCCGTCCGCATCCCGAAGGACATCCCGCTGCCGTCCGCCGCGCTGATCGGCTGCGGGGTGCTGACCGGGATGGGGGCCGCGCTCAACCGGGCCCGGGTGGAGCGCGGGGACAGCGTCCTGGTGATCGGCACCGGCGGGATCGGCCTGAACGTCCTGCAGGGCGCACAGCTCGCGGGCGCCCTGCGGATCGTGGCCGTGGACGCCAACCCGGCGAAGGAGGCGGTGGCCCGGCAGTTCGGCGCGACCGACTTCCTGACCTCGACGGAGGGCGTGCAGGACCTGCTGCCGACGGGGGTCGACCACGCCTTCGAATGCGTGGGCCGGGTCGAGCTCATCCGCCAGGCCATCGACCTGCTCGACCGCCACGGTCAGGCGATCCTCCTCGGCGTCCCCCCAGCCACCGCCGAGGCGTCCTTCCTGGTGTCCTCCCTGTACCTGGACAAGGCCGTCCTCGGCTGCCGCTACGGGTCCTCCCGCCCCCAGCACGACATCGCCCTCTACGCCGAGCTGTACCGCCAGGGCCGCCTGCTCCTCGACGAACTGGTCACCGCGACCTACCCGGTGGAGGACTTCGAGAAGGCGCGGGCGGACGCGGAGGCGGGGCGGGTGGCGCGGGCGGTGCTCACCTTCTGAACGTGACTCACGTCCTCGTCACCGCCCGGAAGTCCGCCGGTACGCCGT
Source organism: Streptomyces sp. NPDC051636 (assembly GCF_044453765.1). Taxonomy (NCBI): domain Bacteria; kingdom Bacillati; phylum Actinomycetota; class Actinomycetes; order Kitasatosporales; family Streptomycetaceae; genus Streptomyces; species Streptomyces sp. NPDC051636. Next base: position 57,148 of record NZ_JBITDA010000033.1, read on the forward strand.
CGGCGTCACCCCCAGCGCCGCCTGGAGGCGCAGGATCGGGGTCTCACAGCGTTTGGCGGGTAAGATCACGGAGTTTCAGCGGGCCGCGAATGCGGCGAGCGCAGTGTGAGACCGTCCGAGGGGGGCACCACATGACGCAGCAAGGGACCATCGCGGTAGAGCGCATGGATGGAGCGGCCGCAGTGCAGGCCGAGGACGCGTTCAGGCTGATCTACGCCGAAGCGTTCGCCGAGCCTCCTTACAACGAGAGCGAGGACGACGTCGCCGCCGCCTTCCGCCGCTTCCCCGTCCAGGCTCGCAACCGCGCCTTCCGCGCCACCTTGGCCCGTTGCGAGGACGGCGAGCCGGTCGGCATGGCGTACGGCCACCCGCTCCGTCCCGACACGGGCTGGTGGGACGAACTGACCGAGCCCGTGCCCGAGGACATGCGGCGCGAGGACGGGCACCGCACCTTCGGGCTCATGGAACTCGCCGTGCGCGGACCGTGGCGTGGACAGGGCATCGCCCGTCGTCTGCACGAGACGCTGCTCGACGGCATCGGAGCCGAGCGGGTGCTGTTGAACGTCCACCCGGGCAGCAGGGCGGCGTCGGCCGCTTACCGGGCGTGGGGATACCGCAAGGTCGGCGAGGCGCGGCCGTGGGGGGAGAGCGCGGACCTCCACGACGTGATGCTGCTCGAGCTGCGCTGAGCGCAGTCTGTGAACGGAGCGTGCGGCACCGAAGCAACAAAACCGAAGCGCGTCGGGTACAGAGCCCCTGTCGGTCTCCCCGTGGCTGGCAGGGGCTCACTCCTCACCGCGCCGTTCGTCCGGCTGCTGCGCGACCACCCGGCCGACGTGGGCCGGAAACCCTATGGCGCACGGGAGTTCGTCCCCCCAAGCCGCCCCCGGTCGTCGGCGCCGCCCGCCGCACGCTCACGGTCCGTTCTCCACCGCCCTCCCCCACTCTCGGCTCCGCTCGAGCGGGGGACCCCCATCGGTCCCTTCCGGCTGCTCGCCGGCACCTTCGCGATCTGCGGCGCCCGCACCCCCTAGGCCAGCCGCGCGAACCGCCCCCGGTGGAACACCAGCGGTCCGTCGGGGGCCTCGCCCGTGCCCAGGGCGTCGACCCGGCCCACCACGATGAGGTGGTCGCCGCCGGTGTGGACGGCGTGGATCGTGCAGTCGATCCAGGCGGCGGCCCCGGCCAGGAGCGGGGAGGCGGACACCGGCGCCGGGTCGTACGCCACGCCCGTGAACTTGTCCGCGCCGCTCACCGCGAAGGCGCGGCACACCTCGCCCTGGCCGGCGGCCAGGACGTTCACGCAGAAGACGCCCGCGCGGGCGATGCGCGGCCACGTCGTGGACGTACGGCCGACCAGGAACACGACGAGCGGCGGGTCGAGGGAGAGGGAGGAGAAGGACTGGCAGGCGAACCCGGCGGGGGAGTCCGCGCCGTCCGTGGCGGGTGCCGTGACCACGGTCACGCCGGTCGGGAAGTTCCCCAGGACCCGCCGGAACTCGCCCTGGTCCACCGGTGTGCGTTCGCCCTCCCGGACGCACCGGAGTTCCGGGCGCGGCAGCGCCTCCACGGGCCCCGCGGGCGGGACCTCGGCCGACCTGAGGTAACGGACGGCGGCGGCCGCCATCCCTGCGTGTCCCATCACACCGACCATTGAAGCTGACGATCCGTCAGACAGGAAGGGCTGTGGCGGGCCCCACGGTGGCCGCACGTACGCTGCCCCCGTGGGGTGGGGAAAGATGCGCGGGGAAACCGGCTCGACCTGGTCGTACGCTGACCTGAACGCGGCCGCGGCGCTGTGCGCGGCGCAGCTGCCGGCGGCCGGACTGGTGTGGTGGATCGGGAGCTTCAGCCGGGACGACTACGGTGCCGGGAACGGCGGTGCCCTGGGCGTGCTCTGTCTGCTCGTCTTCGCGCCCCTGCTGCTGCCGTTCCTGGGGCTGGCACTGGCCTTCGCCCTCATCCTGCCCTCGGTGGTGCTCGCCCGCCTGGCCGCCCGTCACCTCGGCGGCCCCGGTTGGCTCTGGCAGCCGGCGGCCCCGGTGGTCCCGGCCACTCTCTGGGGGGCGGTGGCGGCCCTGCTGGGGGGCACCGCTCACCGCCACGGTCCCGGCGCTCACGGCCCTGGGCGTTCTGCCCGCCCTCTGGGTCGCCCATGTCCGCACCCGCGCCTGGCGCTGGTGGGGCGTCTGGGGACGCTCGGCCCTCGCCTGCGTCGCCCTGTTCGCCCTGACCCTCGGGGGCGGCCTGCTGGCCACCGAGGCCGGCCTGGTCCCGCAGTACGAGCCCCCGAAGCTGACCACCACCGAGCTCACAGGGGTCTGGCACGGCACGGACGGGGCGGAGCTGCGGCTGCGCCCCGGCGGGCGGGCCGAGGCCGGCAGGCTGCCGGCCGAGCCCGCGGACGAGGACTGGAGAAGGCGGGACTACGTCACGTGCGAGGGCTCCGGCACCTGGGAGCCCGACGCCGACGCGGACAACGCCGGCCGGGACGGCGTGCTCGTCCGGCTCGACGGCGACTGCGGCGAGGACACGCACTGGTCGATCAGCGGCTCCGAGGACGCCCCCGAGCTGTTCGTGCTCTTCGGCGACCCGGACGGGGGAGAACTGCGGATCCTGAAGCGGACCTCCGGCTGAGCGTCACCGGCCCCTGAACGCGGCGCTCCTGCGCTGCACGAAGCTCGCCACGCCCTCCCGCGCGTCCGCCGTCGTCATGTTGATCTCCTGCGCGGCGGCCTCGGCGGCGAAGGCGGTGGCCCGGTCGGTGTCGAGCGAGGCGTTGACGAGCTGCTTGGTCAGGGCGAGGGCGCGGGTCGGCCCGGCGGCGAGCCGCGCCGCCCACTCCCGGGCCGTCTTGTCCAGCTCGCCGTCCGCCACGACCCGGTTGACCAGCCCGAGCCGCTCGGCGTCCGCCGCGCCCACCGCGTCCCCGAAGAACATCAGCTCCTTGGCCCGCTGCGGCCCCATCAGCCGGGGCAGCAGATAGGCGCCACCTGCGTCCGGTACGAGCCCGCGCCGCACGAACACCTCGATGAACCGGGCGGACTCGGCTGCGAGTACGAGGTCGCAGGCGAACGCGAGATGGGCGCCGAGCCCGGCCGCCGTACCGTTCACGGCGGCGATCACCGGCTTCTCGCAGTCCAGCACGGCGCCGATCAGCCGCTGGGCGCCCAGCCGCAGGGTGCGGGCGACGTCACCGGCGACCGGTGCCGGGGCCTTGGAGGCCCCCCGCAGATCCGCCCCCGCGCAGAACCCGCGCCCCGTCCCGGTGAGGACCACGGCCCGTACGTCCGGGTCGGCGGACGCCTCCGACAGCAGCTGGATGAGGCGTTCCCGCAGGTCGGGTGTGAGGGCGTTGAGGGCCTCGGGCCGGTCGAGGGTGAGGTGCGAGACCTGGTCGCACGTCGTGTACCGGATGGCCGTCTCCACGCTCACCGGCACACCGCCAACGCGTCCAGCGCCACCGCGCCCTGCCCCCTGGGCAGCACCATCAGCGGGTTGATGTCCAGCTCCGCCAGCTCGTCCCCGAGCTCCAGCGCCATGCGCTGCACGCGCAGCACGACCTCCACGAGCGCGTCCACATCGGCGGGCGGCCGGCCCCTGACCCCGTCCAGCAGGGCCCGCCCGCGCAGTCCGGCGAGCATGTCCCGGACCTGGTCCTCGCCGAAGGGCGGCACACCCACGGCGGCATCGCGCAGCACCTCCACGAGCACCCCGCCCAGCCCGGCCGTCACCGTCGGCCCGAACAGCGCGTCGTGGGTGACGCCGACGACCATCTCCACGCCCCGCTCGACCATCTGGCACACCAGGACGCCGTCCAGCGAGACGCCCTCGTAGCGGGCGATGTCGGTCAGCTCCCGGTAGGCGTCCCGGACCTGGCTGGCGGAGGTCAGGCCGATCTTCACCAGGCCCAGCTCGGTCTTGTGGGCGATCTGCGCGCCGGACGCCTTCATCACCACCGGGTAGCCGACCTGGCCCGCCGCGCGCACGGCCGCCGCCGCGCTGGTCACCAGCTGCTCGCGCGGCACCCGGATGCCGTAGGCGCGCAGCAGCTGCTTGGCCGCGTGCTCGCTCAGCTGCTGCCCCGGCCGCATCAGCATGCGGGCCTTGCGGAAGGAGGGGGAGGGCGTGCGGGGCGCCTCGTCGAAGGGGGAGCGGTAGGAGCGTAGGAAACGGTGGTGGTCGAGGTAGGCGCGGACGGCGGTGAGGCAGTTGCCGACGGTACGGAAGGTGGCCACCCGGGAGGAGCCGAGCAGCACCTCCCGGTACGCGGGCTCGGTGCCGACCGGCGACCCCCACACCACGCACACCAGCTTGTCCGTCGTCTCCGCCGCGTCGACCAGGTCCTGGACGAGCTTGTCGCTGAGGGGCGGGAAGGGGCCGGTGACCGGGCAGATCAGCACACCCACCTCGGGGTCGTCCAGGATCGCGTCGATGATCCTCCGGCCGCGCCGGTCGCCGACCGGATGACCGCCGTTGTCGACCGGGTTGGCCACGCTCAGGTACTCGGGTATCCACTGGTGCAGCTCGGCCTGCTTGCCCTCGGACAGCACCGGCAGCCGCAGACCCGCCCCGGCGGCCAGGTCGGCGACATGCGCGCCGGTGCCGCCGGAGATGGAGTAGACGACGACCCCGTCGGCACGCGGGGCCCGCGCCCGTGCCAGCAGGGCCGCGGTGTCCTGGAGTTCGTCGAGCCCGTCGACCCGGATCACGCCGTACTGCCGCATCGCCGCGTCCACGACGTCGTCGGCGCCGGTCAGCTTGCCGGTGTGGGAGGCGGCGGTACGGGCCCCGGCCTCCGTGCGGCCCACCTTCACGGCGACGACCGGGACCTTGCGGCGGGCGGCCCGGTCGGCGGCGAGCAGGAAGGAGCGGCCGTTCTTGAGCCCCTCGACGTAGGCGGCGATGGCGCCGACCTCGGGCCGCTCGGCGAAGTAGGAGATGAAGTCGGCGGTCTCCAGGTCGGCCTCGTTGCCGGTGGGCGCCCAGTGGGAGAGCCGGATGCCGAGCTCCTGGAGGGCGAAGACGGGCCGCCCCTGGTGTCCGGACTGGGTGATGAGGGCGATCGCCGGGCCGTCCAGGTCGTCCCGGAACCGCTCGAAGGCGTTGAGGTTGGTGTTCGGCCCGAGCAGCCGCAGCCCCGAACGCCGCACGGCCGCCGCGAGCCGGGCCTGGGCGCGGGCGCCCTCCACGCCGGTCTCCGCGAACCCGGAGGCGAAGGCGACGGCGAACTTCACCTTCGCCTCGCCGAGTTCCTCGATCACCGGCAACGGGTCGGCGACCAGTAGCACGGCGAGGTCGACCTGTTCGGGCAGCTCGGCGACGGACGCGATGCAGGGGATGCCGAAGACGGACGGCCGGCCGGGATGCACCGGGTGCACCCTGGCCCCCACCCGCTCGGCCCAGGAGAGCAGCTGCCTGGTGATGCCGGTGTTCGGCCGGCCCTCCGCGTCCGAGGCACCGATCACGGCGACGGACTCGGGCCGGAAGAACCGGTCGAGATCGGGGACGTCCTTGTGCAGCGGACGCCCGCTGACGTCCAGCTCGTCCACGTCGGCCGCCCGGCCGTGAACGGCGGGGCCGGGCCGCTGCTCACCGCAGGCGATGACCCGGGCCCGGCGGGAGTCGGTGGTGAGGGTGCCGTGGGTTGATCCAAGCATCGGTCCGCCCGCTCCTGTGTGACAGCCATTCAACTGACGATCAGTCAGATTACTGAACTGACGCAACGTCAGGAACTGGTTGTGCACGCAAAGATGGCGTTCCCGGGGAAGCCGGGGCTCGGCCGGGATCAGCCGGGCAGCCGCGAGAGCCGCCCGGCGCCCTGCTTCGCCACCGCCTTCGCGATCTTCTGTGCGTCGATCGCCAGCTCGCGGAACATGCCGCTGATGGGGTTGGTGAAACCGGTGAAGTACAGGCCCGGGGCGTTCTTCGGGGCGCGGGCGCCGTGCACCACCGGCTTGCCGCGGCCGTCGAGCACGTCGAGGTGACCGACCAGGCCCTCCAGGGCGCGGACGTACCCGGTAGCGGCGATCACGGCGTCGGGCGAGACGCGCGTGCCGTCGGCGAGGACCACCTTGCCGTCCTCGAACCCCTCGACGGCGGCCACGACCTCCACCTTCCCCTTGCGCACGGCGTCGATGATACCGACGTCCTGCACGGGGATCGACCCCTCCTTGACCCTGCTGTACAGCCCGGTGCCGGGGCGGGGCAGCCCGTGCGCCGACAGGTCCGGCACGCAGAGCTTCGCCACCGGCCGCGCGAGCCGGTCGACGAGGGCGACGGGCAGCCGCCGTACCAGCACGGCCGAGTACTGCGCGGCCCATCCGGCGGTCGACCGGCGCACGATGTGCGGCGCGGTCCGCACCGACAGCCGTACCCGGGAGGCGCCCCCCTCCGCCAGGTCCACGGCGATCTCGGCACCGGTGTTGCCGATCCCGACCACCAGGACGTCCCGCCCGGCGTACGGCGCGGCGTTGCGGTACCCGCCCGCGTGCAGGAACTCCCCGCCGTACGCTTCCAGCCCCGGCCAGTCGGGCACCCGCGGGGTGTGGTTGTAGCCGGTGGCCACGACCACCGCGCCGCCGGTCAGCTCCCGCCCGCCGGAGGCGTGCAGCAGCCAGCCCGTGCCGTCGGCCAGGCGCTCGATCCGGGAGACCTCGACGCCGGTGACGATCTCCAGCTCGTGGTGCTCGGCGTACTTCTCCAGGTAGCGCACCACGTTGTCCCGGGACACCCACCGCCCGAACCGGCGCGGCATCGGCAGCCCGGGGAGGGCCGACAGGCGGCGGGTGGTGTGCAGGTGCAGCCGGTCGTAGTGGCGCCGCCACGACGCCCCGACGCGGTCGGACTTCTCCAGGACGACCGCCCGTATGCCCCGGGCGCGCAGCGCGTACGCGGCGGCCAGGCCGCCGGGGCCGGCGCCGATGACGTAGACGGGGCGGTCGGTGGGGCTCGCGGACAGGGCAGAGTCGGCCATGAGCGGGAGCGTAATCACGCACCGCGTTGATGGGTCTCGGTCAAGACCGGAATTGGTTGCGGATTGATCACGCCTGTAGGAGTAATGGGTGGGACCGGTGACGTAGGTGATCACACAACGAAGCCCGCGACGCCGGGCCCCGGTGCGCGGGGACCCGGCCTCGCGGGCGCGCGGTGTCCGGGACGGACGGGAACGGGCACCGCGGCCGGGGGTTGTTCGCCTTGTGTCCGGTCACCTTGGCGATCCACTTGACGAAGTCGCCCGGGTCGGCGTTGGAATGCGTCGCGGATTCTGCGGGGACGCACAGCTTCACGGCCGATGCACAGCATTTCCCGTACCGCCTCTCGGCTTTCCCAGGGATCTGACGTACCGTCAGATGTCATGGACGCGATCTGGCTCAGCGGCGCCGAGTGGTTGGCCGTGCTGCGCATCGGGCTCGGCCTGTGGTGGCTGGAGAGCTGGCGGCACAAGGACAAAAAAGGCTGGTTCGAGCGCGGCACCGGCATCGCCTGGGCCGCGGACGTCGCGGCGAAGCACCGCTGGAACGCGGTCCGCTCCGGCTTCGAGGCCGTGGTCAGGCCGCGCCCGCGGCTGATGGCGTACGTGGTGGTGTACGCGGAGCTGGCACTGGGCCTGGGGCTGGTCGCCGGCTTCCTCACCCCGATCGCCCTCGTCGGCGGCCTGCTGCTGAACCTCCTCTACTTCGCCCTCATGATCCACGACTGGGCCGAGCAGGGGCAGAACTCGATGATGGCGCTGATCTCGGTGGTCGCGCTGCTGGGGATGTCCTGGCAGGTGTGGTCCGTCGACCATGTGCTGGGGTGGTTCTGAATGGGAGCGGCGCGGTTCGATCTCCCCGAGCCGGACGCCTTCACGCGGCCCTACTGGGAGGCGGCAGCCGAAGGCCGTCTCCTCCTGCGCCGCTGCCGCGCGTGCGGCCGGGCCCACCACTACCCCCGCGAGTTCTGCCCCCACTGCTGGAGCGACGACGTCACCTGGACCCGGGCGACCGGCCGGGCCACCCTCTACACCTGGTCCGTCGTCCACCGCAACGACCTGCCGCCCTTCGGCGACCGCACCCCGTACGTCGCCGCCGTGGTCGACCTCGCGGAGGGCCCCCGGATGATGACGGAGGTCGTGGAGTGCGCGGCGGGGCGGTTGCGGGCGGGGCTGGCGGTCGAGGCGGTGTTCCGGGAGGGGGTGCCCGTCTTCAGGCCGGTGGCGCAGTGAGGCGGGCCACGGGATTGAATGGCGGTATGGCCCCCACGCGTGAGCAGCCCGCCGCCCACCCCGCCTCCGAGCCGCACGGCCACGGCCTGCGCCTGTGCCGCTGGGACGCGGACTCCGACGCCGACGTGGCGGCCTGGATGCGCGGCCGGGAAGACCCCGAGTTCCGGCGCTGGAACACCCCTCTCAAGGCCGTCACCGGCTTCGACAGCGCCCGGGACTCCCTGCGCACACAGGCGGCGAGCGCCGCGGCCGGCGACTGCGTGCCCTTCCGCGTCACGGACGCGGGCAGCGGTACGACCCTCGGACACATCGGCGTCAACGCCATCGACCGGGTCTGCCGCGTCGCGCGCGTCGGCTACTGGGTCCTGCCGGAGGCGCGGGGCCACGGGGTCGCCGCGCGGGCACTGGCCCTCGCCGCGCGCTGGGCGTTCGCGGAACTCGACCTGCACCGGCTCGAGTTGGGGCACGCGGTCGGACACGACGCGTCGTGCCGGATCGCGCGGAGGTGCGGGTTCCCCTACGAGGGGACGCTGCGCGGGGCGATGTTCGAGGCGGGGCGGCTGGACGCGTTCCGGGACGTGCACCTGCATGCGCGGCTCGCGACGGATCCGGAGCCGGGCATGCCGTAATCGGGAGGCGGCGCGCGGGAATTGGGCGAGATCATGAGGCATGCGTCCCGATGACTGGCACTTCACCGAAGACCTCGACGACTTCCTCGCCCGCGCCGGTGACTTCCTGCGCTCCCGGCCCGCGCTGCACACGGTGCCGCTGACGGTGACCGATGCGCTGCGCAGGCGCGGGCTGCACGTCTACGGGGCCGAGGCGCCCCTGTTCGGACTGCTGACGCACGCCGACGGCACCGTACGGGCGGCCGTGTTCCACACGCCCCCGCACCCTCTGAACGTCACTCCGGTGAGCGCCGAAGAGGCCGACGCCCTCGCCGCCCGGCTGCTCGCCCTCGGGCACGCCGTCCCCGGAGTCTCGGCCGAGCGGGAGACGGCGGACGCGTTCGCGGCTGCGTGGCAGCGGCGGGCGGAGGCCCGGGGCGCGCTGCATCAGCTGCAACGGCTTTACCGGCTGGACGGGTTGACCGTGCCGGAGCCGGTGCCCGACGGCCGGGCGCGCGTGGCCGGGACGGCGGACCGGGAGCTGCTGGTCCGCTGGTACGGGGAGTTCGCCGACGCGGTCGGCCGGCGCGGCTTCGACGATGCCGGCGCCTGGGCCGACGCCCGCATCGCCCAGGGCGGCGTCACCCTCTGGGAGGCCCCCGACGGCACCCCCGTCGCCATGGCCGGCGTGATCCCTCCGGTCGCCGGCCAGGTCCGGGTGGCGCCCGTCTACACCCCGGCCGGCCTGCGCGGGCGCGGTTACGCGGGTGCCGTGACCGCCGAGGTCAGCCGGGTCGGGCGCGACGCCGGGATGGAGGTGCTCCTCTTCACCGACCTGGCGAATCCGACCAGTAACGCGCTGTACCAGAGGATCGGTTACCGGAGCGTGGCCGACTTCGCGGAGTACCGGTTCGCCTCACGGCCACAGTAGGGTCCGCTCCCAGCCGAACGCCGTGCTCCGGTAGGCGAGCCGTACGTGCCGGCGCTCCGGGTCCCCCTGGAAGAACTCCACCTCCTCCGGGCGGAGCCGGTACATCGTCCACGTCGGGGAGGGGGCGGCCGGGTTCGCCCGGGCCTGCTTCCAGGCGGCCTGCGAGGCGCGCCGCAACTCCTCCACCGAGGACAGGACCTCGCTCTGCCGCCCGGTGAGCGCCGCCGCCAGCGCGCCGGTCGAGCGGGCGTGCAGGTCGGCCTGGCTCTCCTCGGACGGGGCGGCGGTGACCGGCCCCCGGACGCGGACCTGGCGGCCGAGGACCGGCCAGTAGAAGGCGAGAGCCGCGTAGGGGTGGGCGCTGAGCTGCCGTCCTTTGCGGCTGGTGGCGTGGGTCGCGAAGGACCAGCCGTCGGCGTCGGCGCCGTGCAGCATCACGATCCGCACGTCCGGGTGGCCGTCCTCGTCCGTCGTCGCCAGCGACATCGTGTGCGGCTCGGCCTGCCCGGCCGCCACCGCCTCGGCGAACCAGGTGGTGAAGAGGGTGAGCGGGGTCGGGGGCGCGGTCGTCGGGTCGAAGGGCGGAAGTTCCGTGACCTCGGGGTCCCAGACCCGCAGTGACCTCAGGAGCTTGTGGAGATCGGTTGGTGCCATGGGCGCCAGTATCACGCCCGGAGCGCGCGAGGGGCGTGCGGGCACCCCGGTGTCACTCCCGTCCCAGGATCACGGTCCCGGACGAGCAGAACCATCCCCCCGTCCCGGAGGCGACCCCCAGCCGCGGCAGCTCGCCCCCCGCGACCCGGACCTGCCGCTCCCCGCCCTCGCCCCGCAGCTGCCGCACCGCCTCCACCAGCAGGAACAAACCCCGCATCCCGGGATGCTGGGCCGACAGCCCGCCCCCGTCCGTGTTCACCGGCAGTTCCCCGCCCCGCACCAGCAGCCGCCCCTTCTCCACGAACGCGCCGCCCTCGCCCTTCCCGCAGAAGCCGAGGTCTTCCAGGGTGACGAGGGTCATGTAGGTGAAGGCGTCGTAGATTTCCGCGAAGTCGATCTCCTGGGGGCGTACTCCGGCCCGTGCCAAGGCGAGGCGGCCGCTGACCGCCGCGGGGGAGACGGTGAAGTCGGGCCACTCGGACATGGCGGCGTGCGAGACGTGCTCGCCGGTGCCGAGGATCCAGACGGGGGCCGAGCGGGTGTCCTGTACGTACTCCTCGGCCGCCAGCAGGACCGCCGCGCCGCCGTCGGAGCGCAGGCAGCAGTGCAGCTTGGTGAAGGGGTCGGCGATCACCGGGCCGGACAGGACGTCGTCGACCGTGACCGGGTCGCGGAACATCGCCTCGGGGTTCAGGGCGGCGTTCGCCCGGGCCTGAACCGCCACCTGCGCCAACTGCTCGACGGTCGTGCCGTGTTCGGTCATGTGCCGGCGGGCCGCCATCGCGTACTTGGCGATCAGCGTGTGGCCGTACGGCACCTCGAACTGGAGCGGACCGCCCGCCCCGAAGGACAGGTTCCCGGTGCGTCTGCCCGCCTTGACGTCCGCCCTCGCCGTCGAGCCGTAGGCCAGCAGTACCGCGTTCGCGTGGCCGGCGGCGATCGCGTCCGCAGCGTGGGCCGCCATGACCTCCCAGGTCGAGCCGCCGACCGAGGTGGAGTCGACCCAGGTGGGCCTGAGGCCCAGGTACTCGGCCACCTCCACCGGCGCCAGCGTGCCCAGCCCCGCCGAGGCGAAGCCGTCCACGTGCGCGCGGTCCAGGCCCGCGTCCGCCAGCGCGCGGCGGGCCGCCTGGGCGTGCAGGGCGTACGGGGTCGCGTCGTCCATCCGGCCGCAGTCGGAGAGGGCCACACCGACCACGGCGACTTTCCGGCTCCCTGGCGTCATGAATCTGACGGTACATCAGATACGGGGGCCGCGGCAGGTGCCGCATCTCCTCGTGCCCCGTCGTGACTCTGGGCTTCCCTTCCCTCCCGCCCTAACATGACGGCCCGTCAGATCAGGTCGGAGGGATGAGCCATGGACACGCGCCTCACCGCCGAGCAGAACGAGATCCGCCGCGCTCTGCGCGAGCTGCTGCACAAACGCTGCGGGGCGCAGGAGCTGCGGACCGCCCTCGACAGCCCCGGCGGGCACGACCCCGCCCTGTGGGCCGCTCTCGCCGACCAGCTCGGCCTGCCGGGGCTCGCTCTCCCCCAGGCCTACGGCGGGGTCGGCTGCTCGGCCACCGAACTCGCCCTCGCCTGCGAGGAGGCGGGGCGGGCGCTCTCCCCCTCCCCGCTGCTCGCCACCTGCGTCCTCGGCGCCCCGCTGATCCTCGCCCTCGGCACCGACGCCCAGCGCGCCGGCCTGCTGCCCCGCCTCGCCGCCGGCACGCTCACCGCCGCCCTCGCCGTCCCCGGCACCGCCCTCGCCACCGCCCTGGCCCTGACCGGCGACAACGGCGGGGAGTGGGCCGGCGGGGGGCGGGCGGGGGGTGTGCAGGCCCGTGCGGAAGGGGGCGGGTGGCGGTTGTACGGGCAGGCCGACCAGGTGCTGGACGGGCACAGCGCCGGACTGCTCGTCGTCGCCGCGCACACCGGAGGGTTCGCACGGCCCCGGACCCTGCTGTTCCTGGTGGAAGGGGACGCCGAGGGGGTCGTACGCACCCGGCGGACCGCTCTCGACGCCACCCGGCCGCAGGGACGGGTCCAACTCCGGCAGGCTCGCGGCGAGTTGCTGGGGGCCGAGGAGGCCGACGTACTGCCCGCCCTCGCCGCACTCGGCGACACCGCCGCCGCCGTGCTCGCCGCCGAGGCCGTCGGGGCCGCCGGCCGGGCGCTGGAGCGGACCGTGGAGTACGTCGGGCAGCGCGAGCAGTTCGGCCGGGCGATCGGCTCCTTCCAGGCGGTCAAGCACTGCCTCGCGGACGTGTACGTACAGGTGCAGGCGGCCCGGTCGGCCGCGTACTACGCCGCCTGGGCGACCGCGCACGGCGAGCGGGCCGGCGGGCTGGCCCTCGCCCAGGCGCTGGAGGCACTGCGGCGCGCGGCCGGCGAGGCGATTCAGCTGCACGGCGGGATCGGTTTCACCTGGGAGCACGAGGCCCACCTGTACTTCAAACGGGCCGCCGGGGACGAGCTGCTGTTCGGGCCGGTGCACCGGCTGCGGGCGCGGGCGGCCGAGGCGGCCCGGCTCTTCGCGGCGCGGGAGGTGACGGTCTGATGGCGGCCATCGGAGCGCGGCTGGTGCAGAAGGTGTCGTCCACCCGGGGCTTCGCCAGGATCGCCCCGCACGTGATACCGGCCCTGGACCGGGCCGTCCACCGGCTCACCCGGGGCCAGGTGCTGCTCAGCGCCCAGCTGCTGCCCGGCGTCGTGCTGACCTCGACCGGCGCCCGCAGCGGGCTGCCACGCCGTACGCCGCTCGCCTGCCTGCCGGAGGAGGGCGGGCGCAGCTGGCTGCTGGTCGGCTCCAACTTCGGCCGCACCGAGCACCCGGCCTGGACCGCCAACCTCCTCGCCCACCCCGACGCCTCCGTCAGCTGGAAGGGCGAGGACATCCCCGTCACGGCCCGGCTGCTGGCGGGGCGGGAGCGGGCGGTGGCCTGGAAGACGCTGCTGGCGTTCTGGCCGCCGTACGCGACGTACCAGGCGCGGGTGGAGCGGGAGATCCGGATCTTCCGGATCGCACGGCGGTGAAGGCCCCGCACCTACAGGGTCGCCAGCCGCTCCACCAGCAGAAACGCGCCGATGCCCAGCATCGCCGCCCCCGATGTCCGCGTGACCGCCCGGGCTGCCACGGGCCTGGCGGTCAGCAGCGCGCGGGAGAGGGCGCCGACGGTGAGGTAGACGGCCGCGCAGCACGCCATGTGGAGCAGGCCGAGGGCCGCCGTCTGGGCCGGTACGGGCAGGCGGGCGCCGCCGGCGGTGAGGAACTGGGGGAGCACGGAGAGGTAGAGCAGCAGGCCCTTGGGGTTCAGCCCGCTGATCGTGGCGCCCCGTAGGAAGACGCGCGGACCGCTCGCGTCGAGGGCCTCGCCCGCCCCCGGGACACCCGGCCGGCGCAGCACGCCCCAGCCCAGCCACACCAGGTACCCGGCGCCCGCCACCGTGAGCGCGGTGAGCAGCCGGGGCGAGCTCGCGACCAGGACCGCCAGGCCCGCCACCGCCAGCGCCGTGTGCAGCGCGTACCCCGCGACCAGGCCGGAGACGGCGGTGAGCACGGACCGGCCGCGCAGGCCGGCCGCGATCGTGTACGCCCAGTCGGCGCCCGGCACGCACACCAGCAGCAGGTCCACGGCGAGGAAGGAGAGGAGGCTTACGGAGTCCATGATGGGGACATTAGACGCGAATGGCCCGAATGTGTTTCTGAAAATTGCCCGTGATCGCGCGAAGTGGGCAAATATCTTCCTCATGGACGACGTGGACCAGAAAATCCTTGCCGAGCTCCAGCGGGACGGGCGGCTGACCGTGACCGAGCTGGCCGCGCGGGTGCGCCTCAGCGTCTCGCCGTGCCACCGCCGGCTGCGCGAGCTGGAGCGGTCCGGCGCCATCCGGGGGTACCGCGCGGTGGTGGACCCGGCGGCCGTCGGGCTGACCTTCGAGGCGCTGGTCTTCGTGTCCATGCGGCAGGAGGACCGGGACACCGTCGCCGAGTTCGAGCGGGCGGTCAGCGAGGTGGAGTACGTCCTCGACGCCCAGCGTCTCTTCGGCGACCCGGACTACCTGCTGCGGGTCGCCACCGCCGACCTCGCCGCCTTCCAGCGGCTGTACGACGAGCGGCTGGCCACCCTGCCGGGCGTGCAGCGGCTGACGTCCACGCTGGTGATGAAGCACGTGGTGACGGACCGGCCGTTGCCGGCCCAAGGCATGGGGGCACAAGGCGGCAGGCGGTGGTTCACCACGTGAACCACCGCCTGCCAGACAGGACTTGGGGCCTGGAAAAAGGGCTTGCTGAGTAAAGGATCGGAAGCGGCCTATTTCGTCGGCTTCCTGCCCGTCACACCCAGGTGCACCAACAGCGCCAGGTTCGGCTTCAGTTCGGCCTGCTTGACGCCCCAGGAGGTGAAGCCCTTCTGGTGCGCGGCCACCGCCGCGAGCATCGCGACGAGTGAGCCCGCGATCGCCGCCGGGTTCACGTCCTTGTCCACCCTGCCCTTGGACTGCAGCTCGGTGATGGACTCCGCGAGGGAGTTGTTCACCGAGTTGAGGATCTTCATGCGGATCTTGTAGAACCGTTTGTCCCCCTCGGCGGCGCCGAGGTCCACGACGCGCAGGATGGCATCGTTCTTGCGCCAGAACTCCAGGAATCCTTCCACGAGTTCCTGCGCGGCCTGCCAACCCGCCTTGCCGGCCCAGGTCCGCCCGGCGACCAGCTCGGTCAACCCGGCGCCCTCGGCGGCCATTTGCTCGGCGATCTCCAGGACGGCGCCCTCGACGTCCGGGAAGTACTGGTAGAAGGTCGCGGGCGAAGTTCCCGCCTTCCGGGCGACATCGATGACCTTGACGTCCCGGTAGGGGGAGGAGCTGAGCATCTCGCTGAGGCAGTCGAGCAGCTTCTGCCGGGTCGCCTGCCCACGCCGGCCGGCCACGCGGCCGTCGACGGTACGCACTTGTCCTGTCATGCCGTCAGCTTACCGAGGGGTGATCCCAGCGCTATTCGGCCGACTGCAAATGGGGTGCACGGGCGCGAGAAGGGTGGTGTGCCTGGTCTGCGCGGTACGCGAGGCACGGCTACTTTGGCGACATGGCCGAAAACAGGGCATCGGTGTACGGAGAGGGCGTCCCCTGCTGGGTGGACGCGCAGCTGCCCGACGTGGCAGCCGGGGAGCGGTTCTACGGGGAGCTCTTCGGGTGGACCTTCGAGGAGGCGTACGGCGCCTCCGTATGGGCGCGGCTGGACGGTGAACCCGTCGCCGCCCTCGCACCCAAGACGGACGGCCGCATGCCCACCGTCTGGACGGTGTACTTCGCCACCCCGGACGCCGACGCCCTCTCGCGGCGGATCGTCGCGGCCGGTGGACAGATCGTCATGGCGCCGCTGCCCGTCGGTGACCTGGGCACGGCCGCGCTGGCCGCCGACCGGGAGGGCGCCGTCTTCGGCCTGTGGCAGCCGGGCAGCCACCCCGGCTTCGTACGGCGGCACGCGCCCGGCACCTTCGTCTGGGCCGAGCTGTACGCCCGCGACACCGAGGCGGCCAACGCCTTCTACGGCGGCCTCTTCCAGGACGCCCTCTTCGGCACCGACGCCGAGCCCGACTTCGGCCGCGCCCCCGTCTCCGACGTCTTCGCGGCCGAGATGCCCCCGCACTTCCTCGTCCACTTCCGGGTGGAGAACCTCCAGGACTCGCTGGGGACGGTCCAGCGGCTCGGCGGCCGGGTGCAGGCGGCGCCTTTCGAGGCGTCGTACGGGACTGTGGCCGTCGTCACGGACAACCAGGGGGCGTCCTTCGCGCTGCTCCACCGCTGAAACCGAGGGCTTTCACCCCTTTTATTGCGGGACACCCCGATTGGTCGCCGGGTTCGCAACCTGGTCCCCGGCCAGGAAGAATCGGGGTGCGTGCCGCCGCGGCGGTGCGGTGGTGAGACGCTGCACGGGGTCGCGTACATATGTGGGTGACGCGGCTCGTACGGGGAGGTGGCAGGCAAGTGGTGGATCAGCTGACGCAGCACGATCCGCGGCGGATCGGGCCGTTCGAGGTGCTGGGCCGGCTGGGTGCCGGCGGCATGGGGCTGGTCTATCTCGCGCGCTCGGCGTCCGGCCGGCGCGTGGCGATCAAGACGGTCCGCACGGAGCTCGCCGAGGACCAGCTGTTCCGCGTCCGCTTCACGCGCGAGGTGGAGGCGGCCCGCGCGGTCTCCGGCTTCTACACGGCGGCGGTCGTGGACGCCGACCCGCGCGCCGCCGTGCCCTGGCTCGCCACCGCGTACGTTCCCGCGCCCTCCCTCGAGGAGATAGTGAACGAGTGCGGCCCGCTCCCGGCCCAGGCGGTGCGCTGGCTCGCGGCGGGCGTCGCGGAGGCCCTGCAGTCCATCCACGGCGCCGGGCTCGTCCACCGCGACCTCAAGCCGTCCAACGTGCTCGTCGTCGAGGACGGCCCCCGGGTCATCGACTTCGGCATCGCGTCCGGCGTATCGAACACACGTTTGACGATGACGAACGTGGCCGTGGGCACGCCCGCCTACATGTCGCCCGAGCAGGCGAAGGACTCCCGCAGTGTCACCGGCGCGAGCGACGTGTTCTCGCTCGGCTCGATGCTCGTGTTCGCCGCCACCGGTCACCCGCCCTTCCACGGCGCCAACCCGGTCGAGACCGTCTTCATGCTGCTGCGCGAGGGCCCCGACCTCGAAGGCCTCCCGGACGAGCTGCGCCCGCTCATCGAGTCCTGCATGCAGATGGAGGCGACGGCCCGCCCCAACCCCGCCGACCTCCAGGCCCAGCTGGCCCCCCACCTCTTCGGCTCCGGCTCCGACGACAGCGGTACGGCCTCGGCCTGGCTGCCGGAGAAGGCGGTCGCCCTCATCGAGGCCCGGCGCGGCGGCCGGCCCGCGGCCAAGCCGTCCCCGTCCTCCGGCCCCCGCAGCGCCGACCGGGCCGCGGTGCCCCCGCCGCCGTCGTACGACCCCCCCGTTCCGGTATCCGCCCCGGGTTCCGCGCCCGCACCGGTGGGAGCACCGACGGGCGGACCCGTGGGCGCGGTGGGAACGCCCACCGCAGGCCCCGACCCCGGCCCCGTCCGGCTGGCCGGCGCCCAGGTGCCCATCGGCCCCGGCCCCCGCGTCGCCGACGCCCGCGCCGCCGCCGTCAAGGCACCCCCGCCGGAGGCCGGCCTGGTCGCCAGCTGGTCCCGCCCCCGCCCCGGCGTCAACGGCGCCGACCCCGCCGTACCGGCGCCGCCGCCCGCGCCCCCGGAGACCGCGTCCGGCTGGCGCCCCTGGCGCTTCCGCATGTCCAACGACGTCTGGGGCACCCCGGCCGTCGACGGCGACCTCGTCTACGTCACCTCCTTCGAGGTACACGCCCTGGACGTGGCCACCGGCCGCCGCCGCTTCAAGACCAGGGACGTCGCCTGGTCGATGGCGGTCGCCGACGGCCGTGTCCACGCCTCCGACGGCCCCACCCTGTTCGCCCTGGACTGCCGCGAGGGCACCGACCTGTGGCGGCTGTCCACCGACTCCTGGGTGTACTCCCTCAAGGCCGACCGGGGCACCGTCGTCACCGGCACCCGCGGCGGCGGCGTCCAGGCCTGGGAGGCCTCCAGCGGCCGGAAACTGTGGGAGATCACCGGCTGCCAGACCGACTTCGAGTCCCCCGAGGCCGGCCCCGCCCTGCACGACGGCACCGTCTACGTCTGGCAGGACGCCCGCCTGCGCGCCCTGGACGCCCGCACCGGCGAGGAGCGCTGGTCGTACCCCATCGGCGACGCGGCCACCTGCGGCGGCGTCCCGGTCCGGCTCACCCCCGCTCCCGACGGCTATGTGTACATCTCGGCCGGCACCCGCGTCCTCGCCGTCGACGCGGCGAGCGGCATGGTCCGCTGGCACTTCGAGGCCCCCGCCGCCTTCCTCTGCCCGCCCGCCTTCGCGCCCGGCCCCGCGGTCACCGGCGGCGGCGTCTACCTGGCGGACTACCTCGGCACCGTCTACGCCCTCGACGCCACCGACGGCCGCGACCGCTGGCGCATCGCCACCGAGTCCCGGTCCTCCATCGAGCCGGTCCTGGTGGCCGCCGGCCACGTCCACGTCGGCAGCGGCAAGGGCCTCTACACCCTCGACGCGGTCACCGGCACCCCCAAGTGGCGCTTCCAGGCGGGCGGCGACGTGGTGGGCGCCCCCGCCGTCGCCGAGGGCCGCATCCACTTCGGCTCCACCGACCACCTGCTGTACACCCTGAAGGCCGACGACGGCCGCCTGCGCTGGAAGCTCGCGACGGGCGGCGAGATCACCGGCTCACCCGTGGTCAAGGACGGCGTGGTGTACGCGTGCAGCAAGGACCGCTGCGTGTACGCGCTGGACGCGGAGAAGGGCACGGGCACCGCGCGCACGGCATGACACCAACCGGGGGGACGGCCGTCGTACCAGTAGTCGCACGGAAGGGGCTGTGGACGGCGGCCGTCGTACCGGGCAGGAGCGGTGACCGCTCGGTCACTGCTCTCAGAGCAGACGCTACGCCCAGTGGGCGGCGCCCGCCACGCGGTGACTCAGCGGATCCGGGGCTCCCCCCGGCCACGCCCCGCGAACAACTCGGCCTGCCGCTCACCCGGCAGGTTCCCCAGCGCGACCAGATGCGGCGCCTGCGCCCACCCCTGCGCCCGCCCCGCCTCCCCGGCCGCCCACAGCGCCCGCACGGTCCCCTGCACGGCCGCCGCCGGATACCCCGCCAGCACCGACGCGCACCGCACGGCGGCCTCCACCGCCCGCCCCGGCTCCACCAGTTCGGAGACGAGCCCGATCTCGTACGCCCGCTGCGCCCCCATCCGCTCCGCGTTCCCCATGAGCACCATCCGGGCGACCTCCCCGTACGGCATCCGCTGCGCCATCAGCACCGACTCGTAGGCGCTGACCATGCCGTAGGCGGTGTGCGGATCGAAGAAGGCCGCGGTGGTGTCGGCGACGACGAACTCGCTCTCCCCCAGCAGATAGAAGGCACCCCCGCAGGCCATCCCGGCCACGGCGGCGACGACCGGCTTCCACAGGTCGTTCGCCTTCGGCCCGACCGCGAGAAGCGGATCGTCCTGCATGTACGGCGACGAGGGCTGCGGCACGACGGCGTCCCGGTCGATCCCCGTACTGAACGCCCGCTCTCCGGCGCCGGTGAGGACGACGGCCCGCACGGCGTCGTCGAACCGGAACTGCCGCCAGTTCTCCCGCAGTTCGGCGACCATGGTGAGGTCGATGGCGTTGAGCCGCTCGGGCCGATGGAGGACGACGACGGCGACACCCGTCTCCTTGTCGACGGTGACGCGCAGGGTGCCGCGCGGGTGCTCGCTCACGGCCGCTCCAGGACCCACTGCGGCAGACCGTCGCAGAACACGGCCTGCACCCGCGCGCCGATCCGGATCCGGTCGCTGTCGACGGAGTCGAGCGGCGCACCGGCCCCGCTGACGAGGTTCCCGACGAGCCGGATCCGGGGCGCGTCCTCCAGCTCGACGACGACGACGTTGTACGGCGCCTGCTCCGCGTAGCCGGGCAGGAGCGGCGGATGGGGCACGACGTACGACCAGACGCGCCCGCGCCCCGAGACCGCCCGCCACTGGCTCGCGAAGGACTGGCAGTGCGGACAGCACGGCCGGGGCGGAAAGCGGACCTCACCGCAGTCGGCGCAGGCCTGGACGCGCAGCTCGCCCCGGGCGGCGTACCGCCAGAAGGGGGCGCCGTCGGTGTCGATGACGGGGCTCAGCATGGGACGGGTCAACTCCTCAGCAGCAGCGCGGACGTGGGCACGCCTTCACCGGCGGTGACGAGGCAGGTGGCGGCACCGGGCACCTGCGCGGTACTGACCCCGCGCAGCTGCTTCACACCTTCGTTGATGAGGTTGAAGCCGTGCACATAGGCCTCGGAGAGCCCGCCCCCACCGGTGTTGACGGGCAGCCGCCCCCCGATCTCCAGCGCCCCGCCCTCCGTGTACGCCCCGCCCTCGCCCCGCCCGCAGAAGCCGTACCCCTCCAGGGAGAGCGGTACGAGGGCGGTGAAGGCGTCGTAAATCTGCGCCACGTCGACGTCCTCCGGCGTGAAGTCGGCGTGCTTCCACAGGTGCCGGGCGGCACTCCAGGCGGGACCGGTGAGGGGGTCGTCGTTCCAGTAGTTGACCATGCCGTGGTGCTGGGCGGGGAGCCCCTGGGCGGCGGAGTGGACGTGGACGGGCCGCTGCCGGCAGTCACGCGCCCGCTCCTTGCTGACGACCACGCAGGCCAGGGCCCCGTCCGTCTCGAGGCAGTTGTCGAAGAGGCAGAGGGGCTCGCTGATCCACCGCGACGTCATGTACATCTCGCGGGTGAGGGGCCGCTCGTACATCACGGCCGCGGGATTCTGGTTGGCCCGGTTCCGGCAGGCGAGAGCGACGTTGAACAGATGATCCCGGGTGGCGCCGTACTCGTGCATGTAGCGGCGGGCGAGCATGGCGATCTCGTCGGCGGGCCGCAGCAGCCCGAAGGGCCGGGTCCACTGCGCGGGGGTGGGCAGCTGGACGGCGGTGTTGGTCCACGGCCGGGGCCCGCTCCCGCGCTTCCGTGACCGCCAGGCGACCCCGACGGTCGCCTGCCCCGAGGCGATGGCGGCGGCGAGGTGGGCGACGGTGGCACAGGAGCCGCCGCCCCCGTAGCCGACCTTGCTGAAGAACGTCAGATCACCGAACCCGACGGCCTTGGCCAGCTCCACCTCATCGGTCTCCTCCATGGTGTAGGAGGCGAGGGCGTCGACCTCGCGGGGGGCGATCCCGGCGTCCTCGAGAGCGGCGAGGACGGCACGACAGGCAAGGGTCTTCTCGTCCTCGGGGAGCCTCTTGGCGAAGGCGGTCTGCCCGATCCCCACGATGGCGGTGGCGTCCTTGAGGCCGGTTCCTGGCATGGTGCGCACACCTCCGAGCGGGTTGCCGACCGCTGACAGGCCGTCAGGTTACAGCTAATCTGACGGTCAGTCAGCTACTGGGTTACTGGAGGCCGGTTGTCGTGCGCGGTGACGTGGAATGGGGCAGCATCCCGGGTCTGGTCCGGTCGGCGGCGCGACGGTACGCGGACGCCGAGGCGGTGGTGGAGGGCCGTACGAGGATCACGTACGGGGAACTGGGCGCGCGGGTGGAACGCGCGGCGGCGGCCTGCCTGGCGAACGGCATCGCGACCGGCGACCGGGTGGGGATATGGGCCCCCAACTCCCTGGACTGGATCGTCGCGGCACTGGGGGCGGTGTCGGCGGGCGCGGTCCTGGTTCCGCTCAACACGCGCTTCAAGGGGACGGAGGCTGCGGATGTGCTCCGGAGGAGCGGGGCACGGCTGCTGTTCGTGACGGGGACGTTCCTGGGGACCTCGTACGTGGCGTCGCTCAGGCGGGCGGCGGGCGGGGACGCGGGCGACCTGGACGGTCCCCTGCCGGGGTTGCCGGACCTGGAGCAGGCGGTGGTGATGTCGGACGACGCCCCGCCGGACTTCCGCACGTGGAAGGACTTCCTGGCGAGCGGGGAGGGCGTGGGGGAGGCGGAGGTACGGCGGCGGGCCGCGGCCGTGGACGGGGACAGCCTGTCGGACATCGTCTTCACGTCGGGCACGACGGGCCGCCCCAAGGGCGCGATGATCACGCACGCGCAGACGCTGAGGGCGTATGAGGTATGGGCCGACCTGGCGGGGTTGAGGCAGGACGACCGCTACCTGATAGTGAACCCCTTCTTCCACACCTTCGGTTACAAGGCGGGCGTGATGGCGTGCCTGATGCGGGGCGCGACGATGATCCCGCAGCCGGTGTTCAACGTGGACACGGCGTTGGCGAACATCACGGCGGAACGGGTGTCGGTCCTCCCCGGCCCCCCCACCCTCCACCAGTCACTGCTGGACCACCCGGCGAGGGACGCACACGACTTGTCGGCGCTGCGGCTGGTGGTGACGGGGGCGGCGGTCGTGCCGTTGCGCCTGGTCGAACGCCTACGAGGCGAACTGGGCGTGGGCACGGTCCTCACGGCGTACGGCCTGTCCGAGGCGAGCGGCATCGTGACGATGTGCCGCCGGGGCGACGAACCGCCGGTGATCGCGTCGACGTCGGGGCGGGCGATACCCGGGACGGAGGTGAGGGTCGTCGACGGGGAGGGAACGCCGGTTGCCCCTGGCCGACCGGGGGAGATCCTCGTCCGCGGCTTCAACGTCATGCGGGGCTACTACGAGGACGAGGCGGCGACGGCGGAAGCGGTGACGCGGGACGGCTGGCTGCGCACGGGCGACGTGGGCGTCCTGGACGAGGCCGGCAACCTCCGCATCACCGACCGCATCAAGGACATGTACATCGTCGGCGGCTTCAACGCCTACCCGGCGGAAATAGAGCAACTCCTCGGCCTCCACCCGGACGTCGCCGACGTGGCCGTGATCGGCGTCCCGGACGCCCGACTGGGCGAGGTCGGCAAGGCCTTCGTGGTCCGCCGCCGGGGCGCGGTGCTCACCGGCGACGACCTGATCGCGTGGGCACGCAGAGCGATGGCGAACTACAAGGTGCCGCGGGTGGTGGAGTTCGTGGGCGAACTGCCGAGGAACGCGAGCGGGAAGGTGGTCAAGGGCGAGTTGCGGGGCGGGGTGCGGGGCGGGCGGGAGTGTGGGGGTGGGTGACGTGGACGCCGGTTGGGGAGCGGGCGTGGGGGCCGCCCGCTTCTCGTCGATTGTCGTGCTTGCGCGAGCCGAGTAAAGGGCGCTTCCGCTCCGCTGCGCTGCGCTCTCGCGTCGCCTTCGGCG